>JBJOPC010000035.1:0-8491 GCA_046050965.1 Verrucomicrobiota bacterium
TGGCCGACGCGTTCGTCGTTCTGGCGGTAGATGCCTTTGTATTTCCATAACGCGCTTTGTCCGGCGGCGGGCAGCGGTTGGGTGTCGGTGTAGTCCGGCACGGTATCTATGGCGAGGAACACAAAGCCCGCGCCGCGATCTACCCAGAGTTCCAAACTGTCCATCCCCTGCTTCGCCCAGCCGATGGTGACGGCGCCGGCGTCGAGGGTGGTGGTGAGTCCGGGTTTCATCGTGCTTAAATCCACGACTTGATCGGCGCCGATGATTTGCAAGGCTTGGCCGATGGAGTCAGCATAACCGGGCGCGGCTTTGATGCGGGCGACCATGGCTTGTGCGCGGCCAATGATGCCGGGCAACACGGCTGCCGGAGCCACGCCGAAGGTGGGCGCAACGGGCATGGGGCCGAGCACGGGGCTGCCACCGTCGCGCGCGGTGATTTTGTAGGTGGTCCATTGTTGGGCGAAGGATTGCACCTGTGGATGGGCGTTGAGGATGTAGGCGAAGAACGCAGCGTCGGCGGTCATCGCGGCGGTGTCCGCAGCGGTGAGGCCGAGGGCGGCGGCGTAGGTGGGGAGTTTGTTGGATAGGTTGTTGAGCCAGGTCGAACGCCCGGCTTCGTCATTGGGGAGGTAGCGTGTTTTAGCCATGTTTTTATGGGGTTGGGGTTTTGGTTTTGCGGTTTGCGAAGGAAAGTGGAGGTTTTAGGCGGAAACTGCGGTTTTGCTGGGTTTCTTGCGTGATTCTGGGGTCAAATCCCATGTTTGGACGGTAGCATCATGCGCGGCGGCGGTCATAGCGGGCGCGGGAGGCGTGGCAGCGGACGCGGGGACGACGGTAGCGAACGCTACGGCGATGACAGCGGACGCTGCGGCGGTGGAATCTTCCGCTGGAAACGCCGTAGCCAATGGAGGAGTCAGCGCAGCGGATGCGGGAACGGTTGCAGCGGACGCGCGCGGGCGACGGACAGAAGAAGCTTGAAAAACGCGGAAAAAATTTACCGCGCTAATCGTCGGCGATTCCGGCGAGCCGATTCCGGCGAGCCGATTCCGGCGAGCCGATGAAGGAAGCAAAATCAGTTGTGGAGTAGCACTTCATTTTTTGCGTGGGCGTAGCAAACTCCTTTGCCGCGCGGCTGTCAATGGAAAGAGGAAGAGACTATGAGACTATGGGACTTCAGACCGACGTTCCCCGTCTTATGGTCTATGGTCTTATAGTCCATCGTCCCATGGTCTATGTTCCGCTTCTCAACTCACGGCGGAAACCCAAACGACAGTTTCACCGCTGCGTATTCGGGATGCACCGTGCCGTCGGCGGCGCGGATGATGAGCGGCGGTTCGCTCCACGTCCGCGCGCGCATCCGCTCCGGCAAATCTTCGCCGCGCTGCAGCACGAACAAGCCCAGCAACGGACGCTCGCCCTCGCGCAGCATCACCGGGCGTCGCCGCACGATGACCAAGCCCGCCGCCGCCGCG
Organism: Verrucomicrobiota bacterium; assembly: GCA_046050965.1. GTDB lineage: Bacteria > Verrucomicrobiota > Verrucomicrobiia > Limisphaerales > JAFMIX01 > JAFMIX01. The sequence goes on from JBJOPC010000035.1 coordinate 1,473, forward strand.
CCCGCGCGCACTCGTTCTTCCTGCTCGGTGGGATGGATGGGAAACACGCACGCAAAAATTCCGCCGCGCGCCAGTTGCCGCGCCGCCACGGTGCAGTAATCCGCCACCGTGCCGCGCAGTTCAAATCGGCACGCGAGCTTTTGCGGATGCTCGCTCGCCACGCCGCTGCCTTGCGGAAAATACGGCGGACTGCCCAGCACCAAATCAAATGGCTCGTCCGCGCACAGCACGCCCGCGTCGCGGAAATCGCCTTGGCGGATTTCGTAGCGGTCGCCGAGTCCGTTCCACGCGCAGGATTTTTTGGCGAGCCGCACGCTCTCGCTCTGCGCTTCCACGGTGACGAACCGTGCGCCGGGCAACCGCCACGCGGCGATCATCCCCACCGTGCCGAGACCACTGCCCAAATCCAAAACCGTGCGCGCCGTCGGACACCAACTCGTGCCATACCACGCGGTCAAAACGTCGTCGGTGGAAAAACGGTGGCCGTCCGCGAGTTGGAACAAACGGAAATGTCCGCTGATGGCGTCGAGCGATTCGCCGGGTTCAACTGCCGGTTCGCCCGTGAGCGCGCCGGGCGGAATCGGGCCGGGCTTGGCCCAGCCTTTGAAGAAATTTTCCGGCGCGGTCATGAAATGATTTTATGAGGAGCGCGGCGTTTACGCCGCTTCAACTCACGTTGCGGCGAGACGATTGAAATTGCCAGCACCGCTTCGGCATCCATGGTGAAGCGGGCTAAAGCCCGCGCTCCCCGGCGAAAATGTTCCGGCGCAGCCATCACTTCGCCTCCGCGACGCGGCGCAGGTAATCGAACGCGAATAGACCGGAGTTGTGGCCGTCGCCCCAAGTGAATTGCACCGCGTAGCCACCGACGAAACCGATGCGCGTGAGCGCGAACGCCGTGGGTTTGTAAGGTTGCTCCGGGTTTTTGTAGAGGTTGCCCATGATGTCCACCTCGCCCTTGCAGCCCGCGCACGGACACGCGCGGCGCACGGTCTCCAACGCGGTGAACGTCTCCGAGCCGTCGTCCCATTTCACCGCGAGTTCGCTGCCGATGTGCTGTAAATCCGTTGGTCGCATGACCGCAGAATAATCGGGCGCGCAGAGTGGCGCGAGTTCCAAAAAAGATTTAACCGCTAATCTGCGCTGATATTCGCTAATCGGAAATTGATTAGCGGAGATGAGCGAAGATTAGCGGTTCAAAATCTCGGTCACGGCAGCGTGAGCAAGCGGTAGTAGTGCGGCGCGGTGAAGCCGCCGGATTGCGAACCGTCGTCGGTGAAGGTGAAGTTGCCGCTGCCGGACGTAAGAATGTTCGTGAAGCTCGTCCACGAAATCACCGGGATTAGGTTCGTCGTCCATTGCACTTGGAATTGTGACGTGACGGGCGCGGTCCAGTTCAGCGTGAAGCCGTTGGTGCTGTTAAAGCTCGTGCTGGAAATAATCACGGGCGGGTTGGTCACGGTGGTGGTGTTCGTCGGGAAACTGATGGCACTGACGAGCACGCTCACCGGCACGGGGCCGAAACCGCCGCCGGTCACGAGGTTCGTGACGTTGAGGTTGAACGCGGCGAAGCCGGTGAAATTCGTCGTGGGCGTGAAACGCGCGGTGTGACCGTCGCCTTGCAGCACGACCACGCCGTTGCTCGCGCCGCTGACGCCGAAGCCTTGCGCGACGGTGTTGCCCGCGAGGAGTTTCAAATCCACGTCCACGAACGTGTCGTGCAGCACGAGCGCGTGCGGGGCGGCGAGCCAGTTCAAATAATTTTCCAAGTAGGTGTAGCCGTTGCCGCTGTTGAGCGGGCCGTCGGAACCGTTGTTGGGATCGGTGAGGCCGAGCGTCGTTTCCCAATAATTCGGCATCCCGTCTTGGTCGGTGTCGGGCGCGGGCGTGAGGCTGTTCAACAACGGCCAACCGCCGACTTGCGTCTGCGAATCAATGATGACGCCGGTCTGGTTGATGACTTTGTTGAGGATGTTTTGATCCACGGTGTCGCGGACGCGCGATGCACCGGCGAAACTCATCACGCGTTCGTAGGCCGTGGCCGCCGCTTCGGTGGTGACGGCGGGCGGCAGCAGCGCGAACGGCACGGCACTCGGCGTGAACAAGCCGCTGATGAGGCCGAAGTCGGAGTTGGTTCCGTTGAGCGCGCCGTCGAGCGCGGAATCAATACGGTTGCTCGCGGAGTAGACCCAAGTGTTCGTCGTGTAACCAACGAACGCACTCACGCGCTGACTGGAGTTGGAACCAGCGACGGCGTAGTTGCCAACGTAGTTCAAGCGGTTGGTGAAGCCGAGCGGGTTGTCGAGAATGTCCGTGGCGTCGTCACCGGAGTAACCGGGCAAGTTGCCCCAGTTGTAAATGACGTTGTTGACGAAATCCAACGTGAGGTTGTCGCCGAGGCGTGGGTTGCGGGAATTGTGGTCGGCGTAGAGGTTGTGGTGGTAAGTAATTTTGCCGTCGCCGTAGCGGATGAGCGAGCCGTAGCCGTGCGGGCCTTTGTCGTGGAACGAATTGTTCAAGCTGTCGGTAATCATGCTCCATTGCACGGTGATGTCGCGCGACTCGGTGCAGGAGAGCGTTTCGTCAATGCTCCACGACGCGGAAACGTGGTCGGCAATGCTGTTGGTGACTTTGTCAAAATGGAACGAGTCGTTTTGGAAATTCGTGCCGTAATAATCGCCGGGGCGGCAGCGGATGAAACGGATTTGCACGTCGTGGTTGTCCTGCACGGAGGTGAGGCGGCGCGAGAGCGTGATGCCTTCGCCGGGCGCAGTCTGGCCGGCGATGGTGAGGTAGGAGCGGTTGATTTTCAAATCGCTCGTCAGCTCGATCGTGCCGGAGACGTCGAAGACGATGGTGCGATTGGGTGTGCGCAAACCGAAACGCAAACTGCCCGGCCCATCGTTAATCAAACTCGTGACATGATACACGCTGCCGCCGCGTCCGCCCACGGCAAACGCGCCCGCGCCCTCGGCACCGGGAAACGCGACGATGTTCGTGGCGATGTTGGCAAAATCCACGACGAAGAGTTGGAAATAATTGGTGGCCGAGCGCGCAGGCGAACCGTTGTCGGTGGCGACGGTTCCGATGGTGAACGTGCCAAGTTGATTCGCAGCAGGCGTCCACAAAATCACGGCGGTTGCGCTGTCAATCGTCATGCCGGTCGGTGGGTTGACCAGCGAGTAAGTGATGGTCTGCGGCGGCAAATCAGAATCGGTCGCGAGGTTGGTGGCGGTGAACGTGGTGAGCGGCGCGACGTTGGTGGACTGCGGCGTGGTCACGAAGACCGGTGCGAGATTGCTGGCGACGAACGTGGGGTCGCGGAACGTCATCAGCACGGGCAAATGGTCAGACGCGAGGGCGTCGTCGCCCGCGTTGAAATTCGTCGGCGTGGGTGCAACGAGGTCGGTGCGGAAAACTTGGCTGCTCAAAATGTTCGAGGCAAGCGCGCCGCACGGGAAGATGTAATCAATGCGGCTGCTCGGCGGCGGCGATTGAATGGAGAAGGTGTTGAGGCTGCCGCTGTAGGGATTCACGGGCGCGGTCATTTTCAAACCAGTGTTGGTCAGCAGCGTTTGAATGGCGAGCGTGTTGGTGTCCGCCTCGTTCATGTCGCCGGAGAGAACGTAGTAATCATTCGGGAACACGGCGAACAAATTCGTGGTGAAGAAATTCGTGATGGCAGCGGCTTCGGCGGCGCGTTTGAGCGCGGCATCGGCGTAACCACTCGCGCTGGATTTCAAATGCGCGGAGAAGAAGTGCACTGGATGCGCGAAGCCCGGCACGGTGACGATGGCCTCGAACAAATCGCGCGTGAACGTGCCGTTGTAACCGTAAGGCACCAGGCTCGTGCCGTGCAGCGAACTGCGCGTGCTGACGGCGAACTTCGTGGCGATGGCGTTACCGATGGCGACGTCGTGACCAGCACTGACGCTGACGTTGTAACCGGACAAAAAGTCTTTCGCCCAGTTGGTCATTTCGTAAGCGAACGCGACGGGGATTTCGTTGAACGTAATCACGTCGGGTTGCAGGTAGCGAATCTCACGGCCAATCGCGGCGACTTGTGTGGCGTTGGTCGTCCAGTCCGGTGCGCCGTTGCCCTTCACGTTGTATTGCATCAGCGAGAACGTGGGCGCGTTGGAGCCGACGCCCACGACGAGATAGAAGAAATTGGTCGCGCTCAAATGCTGGTTGGTCAGCGCGAACGGACTGAAGTCGGTAACGACGATGCGGAACAAATTGGTGCTCGGCGCGTCGTTCGTGCCGGGTGTCCATGTGATGAGGCCGTTGGCGTCAATGATGGCGTTGGTCGGCGCGTTGAGCAACGTGTAGGTGAGGTCGTTGGCCGGATAATCCGAGTCCACAGCCGGGTCGAAGAACGTGAACGTGCCGGGCGTGACGAAATAATTCGTGACGACGAGAATTTCAGGAAGGACGGGCGCGACGTTCACTTCGTTGACGGTGACGGTGAACGAGTTGGTGGCGCGGCCAGCGGGACTTTGGTCGTCGGTGACGATGGTGGTGAAGTTCCAAGTGCCGTAGCCCTGGATTTCGGAAGGCGTCCAAGTGATGACGCCGTTGGTGCTGATGGCCGCGCCGGCGGGCGGGTTGACGAGCGTGTAGGTGAGCGTGTTGGTGAGGAACGCGGGCGTGGCGGTGTTCGTGATGGTAAGCGGGACGAGTTCGTCCACAGCGCGATTGGTCTGCGCGGGCAGCGTGGGGTTGAAGGCGGCCGTCGTGTTGTTGGTGTTGATGAGCGGGACGGTGTTGTCGAGGACGAAGCTCATTTTCCACGCTTGCAACGTGGGCGTGGGATTGGTGGCGCCGACGCGTTTGTCCCAGACTTCGAGTTTCCAATTACCGTAAGCGACCTCGCCCTTGAGTTTGTCGAGGCTCTCCTCGGGGAAGGCGTAACCTTCGATGCCCAAATCCACGAGTGAAATATTATCCAGCATCATGCCGCTCTGCACGCCTTGGAACTGGAGCGTGTAACTCGGTTGCGTGGCGGTAAAGGTGGTGGTGTGGATTTTCCAAGTGGTGTTGGTGGCGGTGAGCGTCTCGTTGGTCTGCCCGGTGATGCCGATGACCGCGCTCGCACCACCGCAGATGGCGGGCGGGACAGCCATGCCGCATTTGCCCGAAGCACCCGCCTGATAAATCTGCGTCAATTCAGTAGCGGAAAGATTTCGATCAAAGATGGCGATGTCATCAATCGGCCCGGGGAAATGCGCGTCGGGCAGCGTGGTTTGGTAAGCCCCAATTTTCAAAGCGAAGTCCGTCGCTTGCAGTGCGCCGGTGACGTTCTGCGAGCCGTCGAGCACACCGTTCACATAGCCTTGCAGTTTGGTTCCCGTATAGACCATCGCAACGTGATACCAAGTGTCGAACTGCAACGTTGTAGCACAGTCAAAGTAAATCCAGTTTCCGCCCAGCTTGGCGTGTGGACGGAGTTTTTGCGTGGGGCTGCTGATGCCTAGCGACCAGTCCACCGGGCCGTTCACCGCATCTTGGCCTTTGGAAATAATGTGGACGGAATTAGACCCGCCAAATGACGTGCGTGAATATTTCACCCAGCCTTCCACAGTGAAATGGTTGGTAAATTTCAACGCCGCCGTGCTGGGAACCAGCATATATGAAGTGAGCCCATTGAACGAGAAGCCAGACGACACGATAGCATTGGTGTAAGCCAAGCCGCCCACTGCCGCCGCACTATTGCTGCTAATAATATCCGTCGTATTGCTCTGCCCCGGCCACCACGCGATGGGGTTCGTGCTCGTCGCATCGCGGTAGGAAAAATTGAAGCTGTATTTGTGACCGGGAATCAAAGTCTCCGTGCGCGCGAGTGTGCCTTCGGCGAGGCCGATAGAATTCGTGCCGGCGACGGCCACCGGGTTGGTCAGCACCGTCACGGAATTGGCGGTGACACTCCAGCCGTCCAAGCCAGTCGTCGGTGCGGCGTAGATGCCCGGCGTTAATCCTTCAAAACTGGACGTGAAGAAGTTCGACGCCGTGGAACCCCGGAACGGCGGCGGGAAAAACTTCATCGGCAACACCGCCTTGTTCGTGTTCTCCGTGAACGTGAAATAATTTTCATGGCCGGTCACAATCGTCGGCGTGTATTCCCACGCGGTGATGGTGTTGGTGTTGTTCCCCGGGTTCATGACGATGACCACGCTGGACGAAGCACCCGGTCCGAAGTCCAACGAGAAACTCCGGAGGACGCTTCCAGGATTATTTGTCATACCGGTATCAAAAATCACCGCGCCGTCGTAGTAGACGACCATGCGATCAGGAATGTTGAAAAAATTGTAAGTCACGTTCAGTGTGCCAAAATTCTGACCGGCGTTGAGCGTGTTGGTGCTGGCTTGAAAACCGCCTGCCGTGGTCAGCGGGAACACATTCGTCGTGATGGCGGTGGAGCCGTAACCGTTGGCGTCATTCTTCCCGCGTTCCTCCGCGAGCAGCACGCGCGTGCCTTGCGGGCTGACAAGCGTGAGTGCGAGATCGGACTCGCGCGAGTGGTCAATCCGCACGCCCACTTCCGTCGAGTAGATGCGGTTCGTGGCTGCGGAATTAGTCACGGAAATCACCGCGTTCGTCACCGCGTCATCGAGCAAGGGCATCGGCCCAGAGGAGCCGAACTCCAGCGTGTTCACCGCCGCAATGTCGAGGCCGTTCGTCGTATAGAAATGGTAGGTCGAACTGGAACTGCTCGCATTGTGGACCGCAGCGTAATAGTTACCGGGCGTCAACGGCGGAGTGCTGTAGCGATCAATAATTAAGAAGCCACCCGGCGGATTGAAACTCGTGTTGTAGTCATTGTAATTAGCACTCGGCGCAAAAATGGGATCGCGCTTCACATACAAATCCACCGGTTGCGTGGTGCCTGCGACAAAGATGGCGACATTCGTGGCTTCCGGCGGAACGGTAAATGGAAAGTATCTGGTCTGAAATGCTCCGATGGTTCCGGCATAACCGTTGGTCTCATTTTCCGGTTCGATTAACAGTGTCAGCGCTCC
>JBJOPC010000036.1:0-5946 GCA_046050965.1 Verrucomicrobiota bacterium
TCTATCGTCTCATCGTCTCCCCCCGCCACCGCTGTGAATAACTTTCTGCAAAAAACCGTTGCAAGTTTTCACCACCCTGCTAAAAACCAAACGTCCACTCGCTGTAGTCCTCAAGTCCCCGACCGGGGGGACTTGTCGTAGCCGAGCCTTGGTTCGAGACCGTTTTGCTTCATGCAACCGTCCGCTCAAATCCAGTCCTGCACGACGACGCTTGCCGCCGCCACGCCAGCGTTTTACCCCAGAACCATCCGCCGCTTGGCTCAGAGCCGTCGCGTCTGTTCCATCCGTGACGCCCGGCAAGCCAAGACGCGTCGTTTCTTACCCTGCCGTGACGCCCGGCAGGCCAAGACGCGTCACGTTTCACCCTGCCGGAGCGTCGGCAGGCCAAGAAGCGTCACGTTTCAGACTGCCGGGACGCCGGGAGGTCAAGAAGCGTCACGTTTCACCCTGCCGGAGCGTCGGCAGGTCAAGAAGCGTCACGTTTCACCCTGCCGGGACGCCGGGAGGTCAAGAAGCGTCACGTTTCAGGCTACCAGGCATTCAACCTAGACTGGAAATGTCCATTTTCGCCAATTTTCAACAACCTTTCCCTACAAAACCGTAAACTATAACCCTCAACCCCCACACATACTATGGCCGGTAACCAAATCCCAGACGCACGCCCCGAATTCTTCGCCTTCGCCCAACACATCTATGAAGGACTCAACGCCCATGGCGTCGCCGTCGGCGTCCTCCACAACACCGCCGGCAACTACCAGCCCAACCTCGACGACGCCGTGGATGCTGAGAGCCAGTTCAACGCCGCCCAAGGCGCCAAACCCGCCCTCGCCGAGGCCTACGCCGCCGCTGACGCCGCCGGAGCCAAATTCATCCTCGACGCCAAGTCCGTATTAGAAATCAGCTTTGGCCGCACCTACAACGCCGCGTGGGACGGCACCGGTTTCCCCGGCAACTCCCTCAGCGTGCCCACCACCCAAGACGCCCGCTACTCCCTCCTCGTCTCTCTCCTCGGCTTCCTTTCCGAGAATAGCGACTATGAAGTGAGCACCAATAAAATCGTCGTCACCTCCGCCCGCGCCGCCCAACTCATCACCGCCCTCGACGCCACCGATTTGGCCGTGAGCAACGGCGACAGCCTCACCACCGAAAAGAAACAAACCCGCGACGCCGCCGAAGTAGTGCTCCGTCGCCGCGTCCGCAACACCATCGCCGAACTCGGCGAACTTCTTGGCGATATGGATGCCCGCTGGGCGTGGTTCGGGTTGAATATGCCCGGCGCGGAGACCACGCCGGAAGTCGTCACCGGCTTGGCAGTCACGCACGGGTTGAGCGGGGAGTTGAAGTTCAGCTACGGCGGCGGTGCGCGCGCCACCCGTTTCCGCGTCTGGATAAAAATCCTGACCGTGGACGCGGACTTCCACGCCGTCCTCACCGTCAACGTGCACACGGCCACCGTGCCGAGCCTACCCGTGGGCAAAACGGTGCAAGCCTACGTGACCGCCGCCAACGACGCGGGCGAAAGTATGCCCAGCAACACTGTGAGCGCGGTGGTGGCGTAGGCCAGCCACCTTGGGTTTTCAAGCCCCGTATCCAGCGGCACGGCGTGACCCACGTTGCTAGGATTTTCAGTAGCGGCCTGCCGGGCGCGCTGCTAGAGTCGCCCGCCGTAGCCCGCTACCATGGCTGATTCTAAACAACCTTTCTTGCCCGGCAAATATTTGCTGCAACTCTGCTTGGTCGCCGCCGCTTACTTCGCGGTGGCGCATCTGGGGCTGGCGTGGGCGCGCGGGGGCGCGGTGGCTTCGCCGTTCTGGCCGGCGGCGGGCATCGAGCTGGCGGCGACGGTGCTGCTGGGGGTGCGCATTTGGCCGGGGATTTTTCTCGGGGCGGGGTTGTTCAATTTGTCGGAAGCGCGCCCGTTGGAGTTGGCGTTGGCGTTGGCGGGCAGTGCCACGCTGGAGGCGGTGCTGCCGGCGTTGATTTTGCCGCGGTTAAAATTCCGGGCGGAGTTGGACCGGCTGCGCGACTGTCTCGCGTTGGCGTTGGCGTGTGTGGTGGCGGCGGCGGTGAGCGCGAGCATCGGGGTGAACGCGCTGGTGCAAAGTCATCAGCTCGCGGGCGCACTCGGCACGGAGGCTTGGCGGGGTTGGTTCATCTCCAATCTCATCGGCTTGTGGGTCGTGGGCGGCGGGTTGATCGCGTGGAGCCGTATTCAACCGCGTCTGTGGATTTTCCGCCACGCGGTGGAAGGGTCGGCGTTGGTGGCGGTGTCGCTGTTCGTGGTGTTCATGGCGTTCTACGGGGAGTTCGATGCGAATATCTGGCGGCCTTACTGGGTGTTTCCGGTTTTCATCTGGGCGGCCATCCGTTTTGGCCCGCCGGGAGCCACGGCGTTGTCCGCGCTGGTGACGGGGTTGATTTCGCTCGCGGCGCTGGCTGGCACCGGGCCGTTCAGTGACGAGAACCATTCGATGAGTGATAATTTGCTCGCGCTCCAGACCTTCATCGGCCTCGCGTCGGTTACGAATCTCATCCTCGCCGCCGTCGCCGCCGGACGCCAGACCGCCGAGCAGGCGTTGCGGGAGCAGACGCACACGATGACTACCGCCCAGCGCATTGCGCGCTTCGGCAGTTGGCAACTGGCGCTCGCGAGCCACGCCGCGCCGCAGGAAAGTCCGCTGGTCTGGTCTGCCGAATGTTACCGCATCTTCGGCTACGCACCCGGCGGCGAGCCAATTACGAACGACCGTTACTTCGCGCGTGTCCACCCGGACGACCGCGAGTCCATCGTCCGCGCCATCGCCAAATCTTTGCGTGACCACAGCGAATATTCCCTGACGCACCGGGTGATTTTGCCCGGCGGCGAAACGCGCTTTGTCCACACGCAGGCGAAGGTGTTTGATGACGAGTTCACCGGCCAGCCCGTGCGCATGATTGGCACGGTGCACGACATTACTGACCACCAGCGCGCCGCCGACCAACTCCGCGAGAGCGAAGCGCGCTATCACCTGCTCGCGGCGAACTCCACGGACATCATTTCACGCCACAACCCGCTGGGAGTTTTCCTCTACGCCTCGCCCGCGTGCCTGACCCTGTTGGGGTTTCAGCCGGAAGATTTATTGGGGCGCGAACTGGCTGCGTTGCAGCATCCCGAAGACATCGTTACCACCCGACAAGCGTTGCACAATCTCCTCGACCAAGAAACCACCCTCACCCACACGCACCGGCTGCGCCGCCAAGATGGCACGCACCTCTGGGTGGAAACCACGGCGCGTTCGTTGCGCGATCCCCACACGCGCCACGTCAACGAAATCATCTGCATCACGCGCGACATCACCGAACGCCGCTCGCTGGAATCGCAATTGCAACAAGCGCAGAAGATGGACGCCATCGGTCAGCTCGCCGGCGGCGTCGCGCATGACTTCAACAATCTACTCACGGTGATTTCCGGCTACGCGGGTTTGATCTTGTCCGACTTGCCCGCGCATCATCCCACGCGCGATTCCATCACCGAGATTCGCAAAGCCGCCGACCGCGCCACCGCGCTCACCCGCCAACTCCTCGCCTTCTCCCGCCGCGCCATGCTCGACCCCAAAGTCACCGACCTCAACAAACTCATCGGCGAGAGTGAGAAGATGGTGCAACGCCTCATCGGCGAACACATCCAGTTCACTGCGAACTACGCCCCCAACCTCGCGCACGTCAAAGTGGACCGCACCCAGATGGATCAAGTCCTGTTGAACCTCGTCGTCAACGCCCGCGACGCCATGCCCATCGCCGGCAAACTCACCGTCGAGACCGCCAACGTCACCCTCGACGAAGGCTACACCCTCACGCAGGCGGATGCGCGTCCCGGCGCGCACGTGATGCTCGCCATCTCTGACAACGGCTGCGGCATGGATCGCGATACCCTCGACCGCATCTTTGAACCGTTCTTCACCACCAAAGGTCTCGGCAAAGGCACTGGCCTCGGCCTCGCCACCGTCTACGGCATCGTCAAACAATCCGGCGGCCACCTCACCGTTTATTCTGAACCCAACTTCGGCACGACCTTCAAAATTTATTTGCCCGCCGTAGACGAACCCGCCACGCCGGACACCACGCACATCACTGACCACGGCCAAATCACGCCCGGACGCGGAACCATCCTGCTCGCCGAAGATGAGGAAGCCGTGCGCGCCTACGCCGAGCGCGTGTTGTTCGACGCCGGTTACCGCGTGGTCACGGCGGCAGACGGGAAAGAAGCTTTGGACATCGCCGAGACCATCATTGACCAAGTGGATTTGCTGCTCACCGACGTCGTCATGCCGCGCATGGGCGGACGTCAACTCGCCGAAACCTTGCGGGAGAAAAAGCCCACACTAAAAATCCTCTACATGAGCGGCTACACCGACGACGCCGTCCTCCGCCACGGCGTGCTCGCCGCCGAAAGCGCGTTCCTCCAAAAACCTTTCTCCGCCGCCGTGCTCACCAAGAAAGTCCAGTCCGTGTTGGTTAATGGAAAATGACGCGTGGGCAGACCATGGGACTATAGACCATAAGACTTCAGACTCATGGTCTCATGGTCTATGGTCTTTTCCCCGCGTTCGTCCCGCCCTCGAACTTCAGCGACGCCGAGTTGATGCAATAGCGCAAACCCGTCGTCTGCTTCGGGCCGTCCTCGAAGACATGGCCGAGATGCCCGCCGCACTTCGCGCACAAGACCTCCGTGCGCTCCATGTAGCCACTGCCGTCGTGCGCTTCCGCCACGACTTTTTTGTCCGCCGGTTTATCGAAGCTTGGCCAGCCGCAGCCGGAATCGAACTTCGCGTCCGACGCGAACAACACCGCGCCGCAACCCGCGCACTTGTAGATGCCCGGCGCGTGGGTGTCCCAGTATTGCCCGGTGAAGGCGCGCTCTGTGCCTTTCTCGCGCAACACGCGATACTGTTCGGGCGTGAGTTCCTTTTTCCAATCGGCGTCGGACTTGATGACTTGGTTTGTGTTACTCATAGTGGCAAGGCGGTTCGTGTTAGTGACGGCGGGGGCGACGCGGTTGGTCTGCTGCGCGACAACCACTGCCGCCGCTGCCAGCAAAACCAAACCGAGCGAAATGTATTTAACCTTCATGTGAATGAGTCGCCGCCGTGGGTGGAAGCTTAACAGCAAACAATTCCTGCGTGGAGAATTATCGACGCCGACCGAAAAAAGCTGAGCCACCGCCGACTCGCGACGTGAACCGCGACAGCGGAACTGACCGCGCCAACGGCGGTTGGCTCCGGCGACTTGTTAGGCCACAAAGATGTCATAACTCAATAATAACTTCGCGAATCAATCGCTCCCGGCTTCCAATGCTCTACTTTCGACGCCGTATAATAAACGAGACGGTCGCCAGGCAAAGACCGCCGCCGAGTAAAAACAAAGCTCCGTATCCGGCATTTGGCAAAGCTGCTAGAATAGTGCTCATAATATCTCGAACCGATCTTGTGGCCTAACGTAGAAAGCTGAGCCACCGCCGACTCGCGGCGTGAACCGCGATAGCGGAACGGACAGCGCCAACGGCGGTTGGCTCCGGCGACTGGTTAGGCATCGTCATTGTGATTTGAGTTTGGGTATAAAGCGGACGAACCTATCGCCAAGCGAAGCCTCAACGTGATCGCCTGAACGCATGGTAAACTGTCCGTGCTTGAAGGGCGGAATCTTGCCATCTGTGGGCTTCGGCTCCACATCCACATCTAATTGAATCCTGCTGTCGGGCAACACCGTCGTAACAATAACCAACTCTTTGCCCTCACCAAGAGACACACGCTTTGGGGTCTGTGCCACCAGCTCAATCTCGCCTAACTCCTGAACCTTGGCATTTGGGGGAACTGGACTTTTCGAGCAACTCACCGCGAATATAACGGCCAGAATCGCGCCGTAACTGATGAATGGTAGTGTGCGCATAAAATGTGGTAGATGCCTAAC
>JBJOPC010000037.1:0-4320 GCA_046050965.1 Verrucomicrobiota bacterium
GCACCGCTTCAAATCGCGGCACAGCCACTCCCAAGCTCGGAATAAATGGTTCCAAAACCATCGCCCATTCGGCGCGGCGACAAGTAATCCCGCGCCGCCGCCAAAGCCTCCGCCGCCACGACGCCATGCCCAAATAATTCATGCCCGCACGCCTCACGCACGGCGCGGGCGCAATCCGCTACTTTACCCGGCTGAAACAAAATCCCATTCCGTCCCGGCCAAACATAATCGGGTATTCCACCCACCGCACTCGCTACCACCGGCAACCCGGCCACCACCGCCTCTTTCACCGCATTAGGACTCGTATCGGCTCGCGTTGGAAAAATCATCAACGCCGCCTGCGCCATCTCTTCGGCCACCAACTCTGGCGTTAAATCCTGTTTGAATTGAATCCGTGCCCAGAGTTCCGCCGAAACTTGCCCGCGCAACTCCGTCAAATATGTCTCCGACGCCGAACCCACCACCGTCAACTCAAAATCCAATTCGCCACGCAACTGATCCAAGGCCCGCACCAGCACATCGCTCCCTTTAATCTGCGAACACACGCCGACATAGAGAAACCGGCGCGGTGACAATTGCGGGGTGCGCGTGAGTTGATGAAATTTCCAGTCCGGCGCGTGCTCCACTTGGCGCACGTTCATCTGCGGCCAACGTTGCTTCAGAAAATTGACCGCGAAAGAAGATTCCGTGGTGACCACTGGCGCGCGGGGATAACTGCGCCGCTCTAGCCACGCGGCAAACTTATGATACCGGTTCAACGGAGCCACTTGTTCATACCAAGTGAGCAAACCCTGCACGGTGGCGACGTAGGGATAACCCAGCCGAGACGCGATAAGTGCCGCCCCACGCTCCGCGCCCCACGCATGAATCACGGTGGGTTTGATGTCCGCCAACCGGCGGCGGATTAAAAACGTGTCATGCCAGAAAAATGACGCTGCGCGCAGGCCGCCAACGGTTTTAAGGAGGTGAAAAGTCACACCATTGCGCTCAAACATCAGGTTGCGAACGAAATGTTTTCGCAGCACGATGATATGCAACTTGAGCCCGGGTTGTAGCGCCAGTTCACCCAGTAGCACACGCTGCCAAGTCGTCGGATGCTCTCGGGGCAGCGAGCGGATTTCATCCGGTGCGTCCGGTAACCACTCCACCGGAAAGTAGGAGATCCACGCGACAGTCAAAGGAGTAGTCATGCAACACCCAAGTTTCTGCTAGCCCCACGCTGAATCAACTCAAAAGCTAGCGCGATTCAAAACACGCCGCGCTTGACCAAGTTGTGTGCAGTTGCAGAAACTGTCCGCCGCGCGTGAAAATTGCCCTTTGCCTCGAATACCCCCTCGCCCAACACGGCGGGACTGAAGTGCTCGTGACCGAACTCATTCGCGGCTTGAGTCGTCGGCATCAAATCTTACTCACCTCACCCGACACCCGCGCGTCACTCGCCCAGTCACCCGTTGCCGCCCACGTCAGTGAACATATCGTGTGGCAACCCCACCCGGCGACCGCTACCCGCGCCCGCGAATTCGCGCAGTTGCTGACCGCAGCCCGGCCTGACCTCGCCCATTTTCACCTGGGTGAAAACCATGCGTGGAAAAGTTTTCGGCCTTGGAAATCACCCGTGCGCGCGGTCGCCCGCACGGGACTGCCAACCCTTACGACCAACCACGGCGCCTTCTCCCTGCTCACCGGCGTGTGTCACGCGCATTACTCGCGCGCGGCAAAATTATTTTGTTTGCCCCCAGCCTGGTTGGGCAAACAAATCACCTTAGCTGGCTTGCACACCGAGATTGCCGTTTCGCAAAACGATTTCCACGCCTTGCGCCGCTGGTATCCGCCCTTCGCCCATAAATTCCGCTGGCTTTATCACTCGCGCCTGCGTGACGAAACCCCGCCACCCTTCCGGGCCGACCGCGAAAAAACCATCCTCTGCGCGGGCACCATCGGTCCGCGCAAAGGCCAGACCTTCCTCGTTGAAGCCTTTGCTCAAGTCGCCCGACAATTTCCCGACTGGCAACTCCTCCTCCTCGGACGTGAGGCAGACGCCCCGATGGTGGCGCGTATCCAACAACTCATCGCCACTCACCAACTGCACCACCAAATCAAACTCCTCGGCCCGTGCCGCGACGAAGAACTCCGTGCGCGGCTCCAACGCGCCGCCATCTTCTGCATCCCCTCGCTCTACGAAGGTCTTGGACTCTCCCTGCAAGAAGCCCAGTTCTACGGCTGCGCGTGCATCGGAACCCGTTGCGGCGGCGTCGAAGATTTGATTCAAGACGGCGACAACGGCCTGCTCGTCCCCGCAGGCCAGCCTGCGCCACTCGCCCTGGCACTGCAAAAACTCATGGCCGACCCCGCCTTGCGTGAAAAATTTTCCCGCCGCGCCCCACAATCCGTGCTGGAAAAAAACATGACCGCCCCCAAAATGGTCGCCGCCTACGAACAAATTTACGCCGACCTCCTCTTGAACCCGCGCCCATGAGCCAGCCCCGCCAACTCGCCCGCCGTCTGCTCCCCGCCACCGTGCGCCGCCCGCTCGGCTCCCTCGCAGGCTGGTTCCATCACCACATCATCTACTGGTTCCTTGGCCTCTACTTTGACTTGCGCGGCGGGAAATTCCGCACCGACGGCTGTGAATTCCTCATTCCCACCGACATCACTTCGCGCAGCTACCGCGCTTGCTTCGTCAATGATTCCTACGAAGCCGAGGAACGTGAACTCATCAAGAAATTCCTCCGCCCCACCGACACCGTCCTCGAACTCGGAGCCTGCCTCGGCATCGTCGCCTGCGTCACCAACCGACTGCTCGTGGATAAAACCAAACACGTCGTCGTCGAAGGCAATCCCTTCTGCCTCCCCGCCCTCCACCGCAACCGCGATCGCAACCAATGCGGCTTCCTCGTCCTGAACTCCGCCGTCAGCACCCAACCCGACGCCACATTTTATCTGCACCCCGTCTACGTCGTTGGCGGCACTACCCAACGGCAGAGCGAACTCCCCGTCCGCGTCCCCGCCCGCTCACTCGTGGAACTCGACGCGCACCACGGCCCCTTCACCACCCTCATCATGGACATCGAAGGCAGCGAACTAGAAACCTTCACCGCCTCCCCCGCGCCCCTCGCGTGCTACCGACTCGTCATCGTGGAACTCCATCCGTGGGCCATCGGCGAAGACGGCGTGGCTCGTTGCCGCGAACAGCTCACCGCTGCCGGCTTAAAATTCCAAGCGCGCGCCGGCATCACCGAAGCTTGGCAACGCGATTGACCGTGAATATCTCCGGCCAATTTGTCGTCGCCACCCCGCAACGCTCCGTGTGCGACGACAATGCGCGCGCCCTTGTCCACCGCGGCAAACTCCGTTGCCTCGCCCTCGCCACCCGCCGCGGCACGGCCGACGTGCCGCCGGAACTGACTCGGCTCAACCCCTGGCTCGGTCTGAAAAATTATCTCGCGGCCAAAATGTTGTCGCCGTTCGCCGCCGAATCGTATCGTTTCAGCCTGTTGCCCCAATTCGACGCGTGGGTCAAAAAACAACTCACCCCCGGCGACCACCTCATTTCCAGCTACGGTTACGCCAACGACGCCTTCCGATTCGTCCGCGCCCACGGCGGCAAAACGTTCGTGGACGCCGGCAATTCGCACATAGAAAACTTCTGGGAAATATTGAGCGAAGAACACCGCCGTTGGCATTGCCTCACGCCGCCGGTCGCGCGCCATTGGGTGGATCGCACGCACGCCATGCTCGCCGAGGCTGATTTTATCCTCTCGCCGAGCCGCTACGTCACCGATTCGTTTCTCGCGCGCGGGTTCAAGCCCGACCAAATCCTCAAAAACATTTACCCGGTCAACCTTGCGTTGTTCACTCCGCGGCAAACCCCGCGCCCCAAAGACCAGCCGCTCACGCTCATCAACACCGGCAGCCTCTCGCTCCGCAAAGGCACGCCCTACTTGCTCGCCGCTTTTCGCCTCGTCCGCCAACAAATCCCCGATGCGCGCCTCCTGCTCACACGGCTCGTGCAGGACGACGCGAAACCCATGCTCGCCCAATTTGCCGACCTGCCCATCGAATGGTCGCCCCCGCTTCCCCACGCACCACTCGCCGCGCGCCTGCGGAGTGCAGATATTTTCGTGCTCCCCTCGCTCGAAGAAGGCCTCGTCCGCACCGCCTGCGAAGCCCTCGCCTGCGGTCTACCCGCCGTGCTCACGCCGCATTGCGGAGCCGACGATTTTATCCGACCCGGCGTCAACGGCGAAGTCGTCCCGATCCGCGACCCCGCCGCCACCGCCGCCGCGATTTTGAAATGTTGGCAACGACTGCAAGCCGACT
>JBJOPC010000038.1:0-11525 GCA_046050965.1 Verrucomicrobiota bacterium
TCCTCTCGTCGGGTTTGGATTCGACCATGCTGGCGGCGCTCGCGGCGGAGCAGGGCGGCACGTTGCGGACGGTCACGCTGGGCTTCGAGGAATTTCGCGGCACGGCCAACGACGAGACGCCGCTCGCCGAACTCGTCGCCAAACAATATGGCGCGCAGCATCAGACGATTTGGGTGCGGCGCGAAGATTTTCAGGGCGAGGCGGAAAAGATTTTTGCCGCGATGGACCAGCCGACGACGGACGGCGTGAACACTTATTTCGTGAGCCTCGCGGCCAAGCGCGCGGGGCTGAAGGTCGCGTTGTCAGGCTTGGGCGGCGATGAATTGTTTGGCGGTTATCCGAGCTTCCGCGAAGTGCCGCGAGCGGCGGGTGCGCTGGGTTTTCTCGGCTCGCCGAGCGCGATTGGCAAAGGCTTTCGCGTCGTGAGCGCGCCGCTGATGAAGCGGTTCACGTCGCCGAAATACGCGGGGTTGCTGGAATACGGCGGGAGTTTCGGCGGTGCGTATCTGCTGCGGCGCGGGATGTTCATGCCATGGGAACTGCCCGAGTTTCTGGACGCTGATTTGGTGCGCGCGGGCTGGAATGAATTGCAGACGCTCGACCGGCTCGACGAAACCATCTCCGGATTGCGCGCTCAGCGCGCGAAAGTTTCCGCGCTGGAGATGACGTGGTATATGCGCAACCAGTTGCTGCGCGACTCCGATTGGGCGGGCATGGCGCACTCGCTGGAGATTCGTGTGCCGCTCGTGGACATCGAACTCCTACGCGCCGTCGCGCCATCGCTCACGACAAATCCGCCGACGAAGCGCGACATGGCGGACGCGCCGACGCAGAAGTTGCCGCCGGAAATTCTCAATCGGCCTAAGACCGGTTTCCAAACGCCAGTGCGCGAGTGGATGCTGGCCGAGAACAATCAGGCGGAACGTGGTTTGCGCGGCTGGGCGAAACATGTCTTCAACCATTTCTCCAAGAGTTGATGAAAATTTTCGCACTAGTCACTGATGCGTTTGGCGGTCGTTGCGGCATCGCCAAGTTCAACCGCGATTTGCTTACGGCGTTGTGCGGCGACGCGGCGGTAACAAAAGTCGTCGCACTGCCACGGCTGATGCCAGACGCGCCGGGCGAGTTGCCGGAGAAACTCGCGTTCGTCACCAGCGGCGTCGGCGGGAAGCTGCGTTACGTCTGGGCCGTTTTGCAATCGGCAATCGGCAATCGGCAATCGGCAATAATTCTCTGCGGCCACCTCAACCTGCTGCCGCTCGCGTTTCTCGCAAAGTGTTTCAACCGCGCGCCCATCGTGCTCGTCGTTCACGGCGTGGAAGCGTGGACGCCGCCGCGCAGTTGGCTCACGCAGCGACTCGTGGCGCGGGTGGACGCTGTCATCGCGGTCAGCGAATTCACCCGGCGGAAATTTTTGTCGTGGGCGGCGGTGCGGAGCGAGTTGAGTTTTGTGCTGCCGAACAGCGTTAATCTTGCGCGGTTCACACCGGGCGAGAAAAGTGCGGCGTTGGTTGAACGCTACGGGCTGCGCGGTAAAAAAGTTTTACTCACCGTCGCGCGGCTGTCGGCGGGCGAACGTTACAAAGGTGTGGATGAAGTGTTGGAAGTTTTGCCGGAACTCGTGCGGGAAATTCCTGAACTCGCCTACGTCATCGTGGGCGACGGCGACGACCGCGCGCGGCTGGAGGCTAAGGTTTCGCAACTGAGTTTGCGCGAGCGCGTGAAGTTTGCCGGTTGGATTGCGAACGACGAAACGGCGGCACACTACCGATTAGCGGACGCGTTCGTGATGCCGGGTCGCGGCGAAGGTTTCGGCATCGTGTATCTCGAAGCGATGGCGTGTGGTGTGCCGGTGGTGGCGAGCACGGTGGACGCGAGCGGCGAAGTCGTGCGCGGCTGCGCGGGCGCGACGCTGGCGGATCCCGACCAGCCCGCGACGATTCGCGACGGGATTTTGCGTGCGCTGGCGTTGCCACGCGGCGCGACGTTGGCGGGCGCGGAGAAATTTTCGTTGGCAAATTTTAATCGTCGTTGTGGCGAAATCGTGGCGACGCTGCGGACGAAATTCACCGCGAAACCATCGCGCAACGTGCTCGTGTTTCGCATCGGTCACTTGGGCGACACGGCGATTGCGCTGCCCGCGATGTGGGCGGCGCGGAAGCATTTTGCGGATGCGCGGTTCACGCTGCTGTGCGATCGGCATCCGGGCAAGGTGCGGGTCGTCGCGGCGGATCTGCTGCGTGGGGCGGGGATTTTTGACGCGTTCGAGTCTTACGTCGTGGGCGGCTCGCGTGTGCTGCGTCCGCTGCGGTTGCTGGCGACGGCGTGGCGGCTGCGACGCATGAAGTTCGACATGCTGGTGTATCTCGCGCCGAGTTCGCGCACGGCGGAACAAGTGGCGCGTGACCGAAATTTTTTTGCGCTGGCGGGCATTAAAAATTTTGTGGGAATGAAAAATTTTCCGGCGTTGCCGAAAAAGATTTCCAACGAACCGCTGGGTGCGACGTTGCCGGAATCAGATTTGTTGCTTGCGCGTTTGGCGGCAGATGGTCTCGCCGTGCCGCCGCTGAATCAGGGTTCGCTCGACTTGCGGCTGGGCGACGCGGAGCAAGCGGAGTTGGATTTCTGGCTCGCGCAAAACGGGAGCGACGGCGGGCGTGTGTGGCTGGGTGTCGGGCCAGGGTCGAAGATGGCGGCGAAGCGTTGGCCGGAGGAACGGTTCTGCGAAGTGGTGGCGAAACTCATCGCCGAACGCGATGTGTGGCCGGTGATTTTTGGTGGGCCGGAGGACGCGGCGATGGCGGCGCGGCTGCTTGCGGCGTGGGGTTGCGGGTTCAACGCGGCGGGCGCGTTGAGTCTGCGCGGGGCGACGGCGGCGTTGCGGCGCTGCCAACTTTACGTCGGCAACGACACGGGCACGATGCATCTCGCGGCGGCGGCGGGCGTGTCGTGCGTGGCGATTTTTTCTTCGCGCGAATGGCCGGGGATGTGGTTTCCTTACGGCGTTCCACAAAAAGTTTTTCGCACCGCCATTGAATGCGAAGGTTGCGCGCTGGAAGTGTGCGCAGAGAAAATGAATGAGTGTCTGAACCGCATCGGCGCGGCGGAAGTGAGCGCGGCTTGCATGACTTTGCTGACGACGGGAAAATAATTTCATGGGCGAATCCAATAACCAGCAGCCGGTGCGCATTTGCGTCGTCACTTCGCTGGCGGCAGCGCAAGAGCCGCGCGCGCCGCGCCATGCGGCGGCGCTCGCGGCACTGGGTTCACAAGTCGAAGTTGTGTTCGTGGATTGCGCGCCGCTGGGCGATGCGCGGCAGCCGGTGAGGGCGTTGGAAGGATTGGCTAATCTGACTTGGCGCACTCATGGATTTGCCACGCGGGCAACGAATCCGCTGAAGCTCGCGGTGAATCGTGTCCGGCAAAAGTTGGCGCAACTCACGTTTCGTTGCGGCGGGCCAGTGTTGACCGGCGCGTTGTCGGCGCGGGTGTTCGGGTTGGAAAATTTGCTGCGTGAAATCGCGGCGGACATTTATCTGGCGCACAACATCGAGACGCTGTTGCCCGCGTTTCACGCCGCGCAACGGCGAGGTGCGTTGGTGATGTTTGATTCGATGGAGTTTCACTCGGACATGGGTGACGCGCAGACGGTGGTGGAGCGGAACCTGGTTCGCACGGTGGAAAAATCCTGTCTGCCGCTCTGCGCGCTCGTGCTGGCGAGCAGCGCGCAGGTGGCGGATGCGCTCGCGGCTGAATATGGCAGCGCGCGTCCGCTGCCGCTGGACAACGCTTCGCTGGTCGAAAAGGAATTGCCCGTCAAGCCACCGACTGGCCTGCAACTCTACTGGCGCAATGCGGTCGTGGGACTCGGCCAACGTGGATTGGACGATGCGCTCGTGGCACTGACGAAGTTGCCGGACGACGTGACGCTGCATTTGCAAGGGCGCTGGCCGACGGACGGAGGCGCGGCGTTGCGGACGCGGATTGCAGAGTTGGGTTTGACTGCGCGCGTGGTTTTTCATCCGCCGTTCGCGCCGGAACTGGCGGTGCAGGAAGCGTCGCGGCATCATGTCGGGCTGTGTCTGGAGCGGCGTGGTTGCCGTAATCACGACCTCACGGTGTCGAATAAGATTTTTGATTATCACATGGCGGGACTGGCGGTAGTGGCGAGTGATTTGCCGGGACTGCGCGGCGTGGTGGAACGGTCGGGCGGCGGATTGCTGTTCGCGCCGGGCGCGGTGGAAGGTTTGACGGCGCAGATTCAAATCCTTTACCGTGACGCCGCTCTCCGCGAACAGTTGGCCGATTCCGCGCGGGCTTTTGCCCTGCGCGAAGGGAATCGTGAAACGGAGATGAAGAAATTTACGGCGGCGTTCCGGCAAGTGTGCCACGCGCGGCTGGGGCGAGAGTTTTGAAATGATTTCAGCATTGTTAAAAAAGAGTGTGGCGCTCGTGCCGTGGCGGTGGCGCGGGGCGATTAAAAAAATCCCACTCGTCGCAGGGGGGCAGCGCTGGTTGCTGGCGCAGTTTCTCGAAGGGCGCGAATTTGTGCACACGGTGGACGCGGGACCGGCGCGCGGGCTGAAATATCCCATCACGCTGCCGGACGACAAAGGCATCTGGACGGGCACTTACGAGGTAGGGTTGGCCACGGCTATTGCGGCGGCGGTGCAACCAGGCGACGTGTGTTTTGACTGCGGCGGTTGGCGCGGTTTTTTCAGTGGGGTGATGGCGCGGCAGGGCGCCGGAAAAGTTTTCGCATTCGAGCCGTTGCCAGCGAACGTGGCGCAACTGCGGAAGATGCTCGGACTGAATCCAGAGTTGCCCATCACGCTCATTGAGGCGGCGGTTACGGAGCAGCCGGGCGAATTGGAATTTGTGATTATGCCCGAGACCAGCATGGGCAAGCTCGTGACGAGTTCGTTTCAGGCGGAAGACCAAAGCGGTCAGAAAATCCGGGTGCGCGCGGTGTCGCTGGACGCGTTGCTCGCGACGGGCGAGGTGCAGCCGCCGGCGGTGATGAAGATTGATGTGGAAGGCGCGGAGTTGATGCTGCTGCATGGCGCAAAAAATCTGCTGGCGACGCACCGGCCAAAGTTGTTCATGGAAATTCATTCGCGTGAACTGGCGCGGGAGTGCCGGGCGTTTCTGGAGCCGCTGGGTTACGCGATTCACGTCGTGGGTGAAGGCCGGGAAGTCTGTCATTTTCACGCGCTGCCAAAATTTTGACTGCATGAAACTGAAAACCTTTTTTTATCTGTTGCCACGTTCCGGCAAGTTGCTCTACGCCGTCTGGGCGATGCGGCGCCAGAAAATTTTACCGACGCGGGAACACATGAAGTTATGTGGCGAATGGTTGCTCATCGCCCAAGAAACACCCGGCGGCTACGCGGCTTCGTTCGGTTTTGTCACCGGCCTCAAGCACGCTTATATTGAGACGACGGGCTACATTGTGCCGACGATGTTTGAACTGGCGGCGGCGTTGAGCGAGCCGAAGTATCGTGCCAGCGCGTTGCGCGCAGGTGAATGGCTACTCACGGTGCAGCAAGCTGACGGTTCGTTCACCGACGTTGACCATTACCAACCGCAGGTGTTTGACACCGGGCAGGTGATGCTCGGCTTGAACCGACTGTATCGCGAAACCCAAGACGCGCGCTATCTCGCCGCGACCCGGCGAGCGGCGGAATGGCTGGTGCAAGTGCAGGATGCCGACGGTTCGTGGGCTAATGCGGGGTATCACCGTGGGAATCCGTGCGTCTATTTGAGCCGCGTGGCGGCGGCGATGATGGAGTCGGCGCAGCTCACGGGTGAAACGCGGCATCACGCAGCCGCAGTGAAATTTCTTCGCTGGGCGGCAGGGCGGCAGCAGGCGAACGGCTTTTTTCTTAACTGCGAATTAAAACCCGGCGCAGATCCCGTGCTCCACACGTTGGTCTATGTGCTTGAAGGTTTTCTCATGGCGTATCAGCTCACGGGTGAGCGCGAGTGGCTGGATGTTTTGCTGCGGGGAGCCGCGCCAATATTGAAAGTTCATCTCGAACGCGACCTCGTGCCGCGTAGCCAATACAACGCGCAATGGCAGGTGACCAACGAGGAAAAATGCATCCCCGGTCTCGCGCAATGGGCAGGGCTGTGTCTGTCACTCCGCAGCCTGACGCTAGACGCGCGCTGGCTCGCCGCCGCCCAACTTTCGATTGACTATCTCAAGTCAAAGCAACTTCGTGGCAAAGGGATTTTGCACGGCGCGTTGCCCGCGAGCGTGCCGCTGTGGGGATATTATCACCCGATGATGTTGCCAAACTGGGCGGTGAAATTTTTCGCCGACGCGCTGCTGCTTTCTGAGCAACATCAGTTGGGAGTCGAACGCGAACAGTTGTTGTTGGTAACCAAACAACGAGTCGGCTCTGTCGGTTGCTGACGGGCAAACTTTGCAGCTGCGTCAAATTAGCGCGCTGCGGATGACGGCTCACGGTGCGCTAAAATGAAAATACTCTTGCTCGTTTTTTTGGCGTCTCTCTCCCTGCACGCGCAGGATTTGCCGCCGTCGTTTCTGTGGCCGACGAACTGGCCGCCGCGGGTGCATGACCCGTCCACCATCGTGCGCGAGGGGACGAACTGCTTCGTGTTCTCCACGGGCAAGGGAATCTTCGCGCGCCGCTCTACTGACCTCGTGACGTGGACGAATGCGCCGTCGGTCTTCGCGGAACTCCCGGCGTCGGTGCGCGAATTGCCGTTCAATCATCGCGGCTGGCTGTGGGCACCGGACGTGATTCGCGTGGGCGAACGTTGGTTGCTCTATTACTCCATCTCGGAATTTGGCAAAAACACTTCCGCCATCGCGCTGGCGAGCAATCCCACGCTTGACTCAACGTCCACCAACTACGCGTGGCGCGACGATGGCATCGTCGTTCGCAGCGGGCGGACAAACAACTTCAACGCCATTGACCCGGCGGCGTTCTGCGATGACGACGGAAAGTTATGGCTAGCGTTCGGTTCTTTCTGGAGCGGCATCCAATTGGTCGCGCTCGATGCGCACACGGGCAAACTCGCCAGCACGAACCAACTCCGCCTCGCGTGGAGCAAGGCCATCGAGGCCGCTAGTATCGCCAAGCACGGCGCGGATTATTTTCTGTTCGTCAACTGGGGCATTTGCTGTCGTGGCACGAACAGCACTTACGAAATTCGCGTGGGGCGGAGCAGCGCGGTGACCGGGCCGTATCGTGACCGGTTCGGTCGCGATCTGTGCGAGGGTAACGGCGAACCGTTCCTGCAATCCGACGGACGCTTCGTCGGCCCCGGCCACGCGAGCGTAGTGCGCGACGGCACAAATGACTTCGTGAGCTTTCACTTCTATGACGCCACGCGGCGCGGCGCGGCCACGCTCGGCGTGCGGCGGTTGCAGTGGGACACGAACGGTTGGCCGCAGGCTGGTCAATGGTTTTCACCCGCGCCATAATTTTATCGACTATGAAAAACTTTTTGCTCGTTGCGCTGCTGACTTCCGCATCGCCGTCATGGGCGAGCGTGGAAAAAATTCCGCTTACCGTGCGCGCCTTGCCAGCCACGGAAGTTCACGACTTTTCCGGCTTCGTCGGCGCGCGGCTGGAAGCGAACCGCACCAACTATTTAGCCACCTTCGACATTGACCACATGGCGCGGCTCGTCGAAGAAAAGAAGACGCGCGATTGGTTCTGGATTGGTGAGCAACCGGGCAAGTGGCTCGAATCTACCGTGTTAGACGGGCGCGAATTTGCCGACACGAAGCTCACGGCGCGCGCGCGGCAAATCCTCGCGCGCCTCGTGGCCGCGCAGGAGCCGGGCGGCTACCTCGGCGTGACTGATCCCGCTGTGCGCACCGACGCGCAGCCGCTGCGTGGCATGGACGCCTACGAACTTTACTTCACGCTGCACGGTTTGTTGACCGCGTCGGAAATTCTGGGCGACACGAACGCACTCACGGCGGCTCGGCGGCTCGGCGATTATTTCGTCGCGCACATCGGCGCGGGCAAGGCGGAATTTTGGCCGAGCGATTTGCGACCGCCGGAGAATCTGGGCAAACGCGCGTCCGGCCATTCGCAAATCGCCGGGCATTCCGTGCATCAAGGTTTTGAAGGCACGCTGCTGATTGACCCGATGACGCGGCTCTACCAAATCACCGGCGACCAAAAATATTTGGACTGGTCGCAGTGGGTGGTCTCGCGCATGGACGCGTGGAGCGGGTCGGACGCGTTCACGCGTATGGGCGATTTGGCGGACGGCAAAATCGGCGTGCATCAACTCCAGCCTTACGTTCACGCGCACACGTTCCAGATGAATTTTCTCGGTCTGCTGCGGCTGTATCGCGTGACGGGCGATGCCTCGTTGTTGCGCAAAGTCCGCGCGGCGTGGGACGACATCGCGGCGCGGCAAGTCTACATCACCGGCGGCGTGAGCGTGGCGGAACATTACGAACCTGGTTTCAACAAACCGCTCACCGGCGAAGTGGTCGAGACGTGCGCGAACATGAGTTGGGCGCAACTCTCGCTCGCGCTCTACGAACTCACCGGCGACGCGAAGTATCACGACGCCATCGAACGGCTACTCTGGAATCACGTCTTCGCCGCGCAGACGGTGGACGGCGATTGCAGCCGCTACCATACGCCACCGAACGGGTTCAAGCCGGACGATTATTTTCACGGACCGGATTGCTGCACGAGCAGCGGGCATCGGTTGCTGGCACTGCTGCCGGAATTTTTCTACGCGCAAACAGGCGACGCAATTATTGTGAACCAATTCGTGGCAAGCCGCGCAGAGTTTCAGTTGGGGAAAAATTCTGTGACGCTTCGGCAAGAAACCAGTTTCCCGGAAACTGAAACCGTGCGAATAATCGTCGAGCCAAGCCGGGCAGGGGAATTCGCGGTGCAAGTGCGTTTGCCTGCGTGGTGCGAGCACCCGACGCTCGCGGTGAATGGGAAGGAATTTGCGCTTACCAACAAAGTCGGAGCGGGCGAGCGAGTCGGACACTACGCCACCATCCGCCGCGTTTGGAAAAATGGCGACGTCATCACGCTCACCTTGCCCATGACCGTGCAGTGGGTTAGCCACGAACATTTCCCCGACACCACCGCGCCGCTCGCGCTCGTGCGCGGCCCGGTTGTGTATGCGCTCGATACCGTTTGGTGGGACGACGCCAAGCTCGGCAAAGCACCGTTCTCGGTGGCAGAAGAAGTCGGCGTCGTCACCGGCGTTCCGCAAATAACTCCCACTGGCGCGCGCGCACTCGGGCCATTTTTCCGAGCGAGCGTGGACTTGCCAAACGGCCAGACGGGCGCGGCTACGTTCGTGCCGTTCGCCAACATCGGGCGGTGGTATCGCGACGACGCGCCGAAACCGGAGTTGCACAGCCGCGCCTACAGTTACGGCGTATGGCTCTTCGGCGCGGACAGCGACACGTTGAAGCGCAAGCGCACGGAGCAAAAACAAATCGCCGCACTGCTGACCAACTCCGTGGATTTTGTCCTCCCCGGCGACACCGACAGCGAGCGGGCGCACAAAATCAAAGGCACGAATAGTCACAAGGGAATTTTTCAAGACCGCGCTTGGCGTGACGCCACCGCCGGAGGTTTTTTTCAATACGCGATGAAGGTGTCCACCGAAGTTCCGACGGCTTTGGTCGTGACCTATTGGGGCGGCGATGCGGGTGGGCGGGAATTTGACGTGTTGGTCAACGACCGCGTCGTCGGCCATGAAATCTTGGCGGCGAATCGTCCGGGAAAATTCTACGAGACGAGCTACGCCATCCCCTTCGACCTCATCACTGGGCAAACCGATGCGCTCGGTCAAAAAGTGAATCAGGTGCGGGTGAAGTTTCAAGCGCGCTCTGGGAAAACGGCGGGCGGCCTCTACGGGCTGCGCGTGGTGACGGCGACAAATCCCTAGGGAGATTTTGTGACTAGCCAATCTCCCCCAACTCTGGCAGAAGATAGCCAGTTAGGCGACGTGACGCATGAGTGAAGTCAAAAAATTGGTGAGGCAAGTCTCGGAGGCGAGCGGTGAATACCATTCGCCTGCGGGGTTGTCGGTCAGCAAACAGACCGTGCCGCCGGCGGTTCAGACTTTCGGCTTCAAATTCCCAGCGACCCCGTTGGTCAATCCGCGCCAGCTTGGATTTCGCGAGTTATATTGCGAACAGTTCCAATGTGCGGACGAAGATTATTTCGAGCAGGTGTTGTGGCGTTGCGTTTATCCCGATCGGTTGCAGCTCGCCAGAGTGCTGTGGCGATTCGCACCGGAATATTTTGCGCAGGAGTGTTATCTGCTGGAGGAGATAGCCCAACATGCGGACGTGGACAGCATCACGGCGGAAATCAATGACGCGCGTTATCGCTTCGGCGCACGCGGCCTCTTTCGCCACCGGCTGCACGTGCGACTGTCTAGCCAAAAGCTGCTTGCGCTAGCGAATGAGCTGTTCGCAACCGCCAAATAACTTTCTTACCGTTCGCAGTTCGTTTCCGCAAACCACCGACAATCTTTGGCAAGCTGCCGTTAGCGGATAGGTTGGGTTTCCGCCATCTTGCGCGGCAATGAAAAACAAATTCTTGATTGGTTTCGTGGCGGCGGGTTGCGCGTTGCTGGCAAATTCGGTTTCGGCGGACGAACAACTCTTCGGCTTCGTGCGCGGCGCGGAGACGTTGCCCAAAGGCAAGGCCGAGGTGT
Organism: Verrucomicrobiota bacterium; assembly: GCA_046050965.1. Classification (GTDB taxonomy): domain Bacteria; phylum Verrucomicrobiota; class Verrucomicrobiia; order Limisphaerales; family JAFMIX01; genus JAFMIX01. The sequence continues at coordinate 10,696 of JBJOPC010000038.1, forward strand.
ATCAGTTCATCACTTATCGCACCGGCAAAGATTCCGGCACTTATCACGCGCTGGATTTTGACACGGAAATCGAATACGGCTTCACCGACAAACTGCAAACGAGCTTGTCGTTTGTGAACCACTACAATTACAACCGCAACGTGGACGGCTTGGATAATTTTGATCAGGCGCAGTTCGGCGGCGTTGAAGTTTCCTCCAAATACCGGTGGTTGAGCCCGTTCAAGGACGTCGTCGGTTTGGCAGTCCGCTTCGAGGGCGGCTATCTGCAGCGCGACGAAGTAGCGGGCGCGAAACAGCAGGAATGGTATTTCGCCCCGGAGCTTGATTTGCAGAAAAATTTCCACGACGACACCATCATCTGCAATCTGAACTTGGGCGCCGAATGGGCGTGGGGCAAACAGCCCGCCGAAGAATATCCCAACGAAGTCTCGTTGCAGAGCGGCGCGGGTATCGCATATCGGTTCGCGCCCAATTGGTTCGTGGGCGTCGAAGCCAAAATCCGTTCCGAGTATCCGCTCTTTGACCTTGGTCAATTTGAACATTGCTTCGTCAACGTTGGCCCTAGTTTGCATTACAGCCAGAAAAACTGGTGGGCGACGCTTACTTACGTCAACCAAGTCTGGGGTCGCGAAGTGGATTCGACGACGGCCGGCAAGGCTTACGCCGAGGAGGTTGACCATCAAGTGCGGTTAAAAATTGGTTTCAACTTCTGACCCCTGATTTTATGAGCGGCAGAATCCATTGGCTAACACCCGCCGTCCTCGCCGCGAGCGCGGCGGTTGGTCATGCGACCGTTTATCTCAACGTCGAGCAAGCGCAGGCGGCGATTT
>JBJOPC010000039.1:0-11105 GCA_046050965.1 Verrucomicrobiota bacterium
CGGTGGCGTTGCTGATGGTCGGCGTGTTGTTGGTGAAGGTAATCGTGCCGTCCACGTTCAAGTTACCTGTGAGCCAGTGCAACGTGCCGCCGGGCGGGAGAATCAAAGTAGTAAACGAGCCGGACAGCGAGCCGTCGAACAGGTCGAAAGTCGTGCCGCTGGCGGGCGCGCTGCCAAGGTTCGTAACAGTCAACGTGCCGCCAAAGTTCAACGTGCCGCTGCTGACGACGACTTTGTCGGCGTTGGGCGACGCGGCGGAATTAATTTCTGCCACGATGCTACCCGCGAGCGTGGGCGCGACGCTGAAGGTGAGTGTGCCGATGCTCGCGCCGGGAGTGAGCGCGCCGTTGATGTTGGCCGCGCCGACGACGCTGCCGTTGCCCTTGAGTGTCTGGCTGCCGCCGAGGGTGAAGCTGCCGGCGGAAACGTCGAGCGTCGCGCCGCTGCCCACTTCGATGCTGGAGCTGCCGCCAATCGAGCCGCTGCCGCTCAAGGCGAGTGTGCCGTTGCTGATGACGGTGAGGCCAGCGTAGCTATTGGAACCGGACAACGTCATTGTGCCGACGCCAATTTTGGTCAGGCTGCCGACGCCGCCGTGGGTGTCGTCTTGGTTCACGAACCGTCCAGAGACGTTGAGATCGGAGCCGGTGGCAATATCGGCAACGTCGAAGGTGGTCGGTGCCGCGAGGTGGTAACCAGCGTTCGCACCGCTGCCAGAAATCGTGGAGGCCGAAGTGCCGCCGACGGTGACGGTGCCGCGCAGGTTATACATTTGGTAACCGGAGATCGCGCCGCCCGTGCCGGTGAGCGTGCCGCCATTGAGTTGCAGCGGCCCGAAGGTGTTGAAGTTGTTGCCGGCGTTGTTGACGACGCCGTTGCTGTTGATGACGAGCGTGGAAACAATGGTGGAGATTGCGCTGCCGAAGGTGTCGGGGCCGGTGAGTGTCAGTGTGCCGCCGTTGTTCACGTTGAGGTTCCGGGCGGCTTGCGGGTTGCCCAACGCAGAGGCGGTCGGGTTGAGGACGTTGTTACCCAAGTTAGCCGAGAGTGTGCCAGCGTTGACATTGACGTTGCCAGAGTAAGTGCTCGCGCCGGTGAAGGTCGCGACACCAGAACCAGCTTTGGTCAAGCCGCCGCTGACGTTCGCCACGGGCGTCGTGCCAGTGATGGTCGCCGCCGTGGACGCACCGCCGCTGCTCAAGGTGAACGTGGGCGTGGCGGTGTAGTTGTAGCCGGGGCTGGTAATGACGACGTTGGTCACTTGGCCGCTGGTCGCGCCGACGACGGAGGCGTCAATTTGCGCGATGGCGGTGGCACCCAAACCGGTGGTGTCGCCAGAACCGCGCACGACGGTGACCATCGGCGCACCGACGTAGCCCGCGCCTGCCGTGAAGGAGGCGATGCCGTAGACCCCGTTGCCCGTCGGAGCGGAGAGCGGTTGCACGACGGTGACCGCGACGCCATTGTCGTCAATCGTCGCGCCGTTGGTGTAGACGTTGATGAAGTCAATGTTCGCGTCGTTGATGAAACTCGTGTTGGCAAGCGTGGCTTTTAGCGTGCCGCCGTTGAAGTTGAGCAAGCAGGTCGGGTTGGCATTGAGCGCGTTCACCTGATAAATCTGCACCGTGCCACCGGTGTTGAGGTTGACCGCGCCAAGTGTGCCAGTGATGTTCGCGCCGCTCAAATCGAGCGTCATCGTGTTGGACGAAACGCCGCTGCTCGCGCCGATGATGCTGCCGCCGCCGTAGACGTTGACAATGGATTGTGCGCCCGCTGTGCCAGCCCAGTTGATGCGGAAGTGGCGGGTGTTGTCGAGGAGACCAGTGAGACTGACGACACCCGTGCCGGAGACGTTGAGAATGCCGGAGCTAGTCCCGCCGCCGCGACCGACGCAGAGCCAACCAGGCGTGAGCAGTGTGCCGCCGGAAATATCCATGACGCCGATGGTGTTGTTCAAACTACCGCCGAGGCCAATTTCATTCGCGCTGATGCTGCCGCCGGAGAGGTTGTAATAGCCTTGACCGCTGGTGACGGAACCGATGCGGAGGTTGTCCACGCTGGAACCTTGGCTCAACGTGACCACACCCGCCGACTGGTAGACCGAGCCGATTTGCGCGGGCGTCGCCCCGGCGCGATCGCCAAGCCACATCTGCGCGGCGTTCACGTCGGCAGAAATGTTGAGGCGTGGGCTAAAGGTTGCCGCCGCGTTGTTGTCCACGATGTAGAGACCACTGTTGGTGGTGGAAGTTTTGGCCGCACCAGAGAGATTCAATGTGCCGCGACGAACAACCGTCGAGCCGCTGTAGCCGTTCGCGCCCGAGAGCGTCCATTCGCCGGAGCCGTCTTTGAACACACTGGTGTTCGAGGTGACGGTGGCACTATTGGTGATGAAGCCCGCGAGTTCGCCGACGCCAGCCGTAGAGCCTTGCAACGTGATTGTCTTGGAGCCAACCGCGCTCGCGGTGAGGTTGCCGGTGAACTTCAACAAACCCGTGCCGGACTGATCGAGAATCGCGCCGCCGGTCGTGCCGGAAAGGTCAATGACTTTGTCGCTGGTTTCGCCGGAACCGATATATTTCAAAGTGGCCGCGCTGGTGGTGGCACCGATGTGAATCGTGGCGTTCTTGCCGAGGTTGCCCGCCGTGCCCGCATTACGGACGTTGCTCACGGTGATGACACCGCTCTGGAGATTCAATGTGCCGTCAAAAGTATTGTCTGCCGTGAGGACGACGATGCCGGTGCCGCTGGAGGTGTTCCAGAAATCAATCGAGCTTTGCGTGCCGTTGGCGATGACGGCGTTGTTGGTAATCGTGCCGCCGTTCGCCACGCCGAAGTCGCCGCCCGCGACGTTCAGCAGAATTTTACCGCCGCCGGTGGCGTTGATCGTGCCGCCGCTGCCTGCGACGAGCGTCGCGCCGGAGAGACCGAGGTCGGTGCTCAAATCCACTGTGCCCGCGTTGACATTGAGGGTGGCAACGGTGTTGCCCGTGCCGGCCAAAGTCAACGTGCTCGTGCCGCTCTTGGCGAGAGTGCCAGCACCGGAGAGTGCGCCGCTAAACGTGGTGCTGCTCGTACCGTTGACGGTGAGTGTGCCGGTGCTGATGGCGACGTTGCCGCCAGTGGAACCGCCGCCCGCGAGCGACGGAATGGTTTCGCTGGCGTTGACCGTAAGTGCTGCGCCGGACACGTCCGCAAGGCTGACCGCGCTGGCGTCGGGAATCGCGCTCCCGCCAGAGACAGCGAGGTTGCCCGCGCTGATGGTGGTGGAGCCGTCGTAAGTATTCGCACCGCTCAACGCGAGCACACCACTGCCGCTCTTGGTCACGCCGCCGCCGTTGGAACCCGCGATGACGCCGCTCACGGTGAGCGTGGTTGCCGATTCGTTGACAGCGAGGCTGCCGCCGCTCGCGCCAATGCTCGCACCGCGATTCACACTGGTGGTTGCGCCGTTGTATTGGAGCGTCGCGCCGTTGAGCACAAGGTTCGAGGACGCACTGGTGGATGCGCCGAGACCGCTCGCGCTGCCGCCGTTGGCGAGGTTGGAAACGACGAGGGCGCTGCCGCTGACACTGACGACGCCAGTGAAATCGTTCGTCGTGCCGATGGTCAAACTGCCGGAACCGGATTTGGTGATGCCGCTGAAGCCGGTAATTTTGCCTGTGCCGGTGAAGGAGTAATTGCTGCTGGAATTAAACGTCACGGAACCGGGGTTGACGGTGACGTTCAGCACAGGCGAAGTCGCGCCGCCGTTGTCGTCGAACGTCACGCTGTCGCCGTCGAAATAGACATCGCTGCCCACGCCGTTGCTCCAGTTATAAGTGGTGACAAGGTCCCATGCGGAATTCGTGGGCGTCCAAGTGAGGCTGCTCGCGTTGCCGGAGACATTGAGGAGAACGCGCTTGGGCGAGCTGCCGGTGTCGTAAGTGATGGCGAAGGTTTGGCGCGAGGGCGAAGGCGCGTTGCTCACGGAGAAATTCGCCGCCGTGCCACCCAAAGTGCCGGTCACATTGATGAGCGTGTAGTTGCCGTTGGCTAAACCGCCGCCGGGCAGGCTGGCGATGTTGATGACGGTAACGCCGCTCGGCGAGAGGTTGCCGCCGACGTTGATAGTGTCGTTCGTGCCAGCGGTGAATTCGACTTGTTCGATGGTTCCGCCTGCGAGGGTCAAATTGCCGCTGATGGTGAGCAGACCGACGCTTGCGCCGGGAACGAGTTGCGCGCCGCTCGTGGTCGAGACGCCGCCGGTGATTGTGCCGTTGCCTTTGAGAGTTTGTGCGCTGCCGACGTTGAAGCTGACGCCAGAAACATCGAGCGTAGTGCCGCCTTGAACTTCAATTTGCGACGAGGCGAGTGCGCCACTGCCAGTGAGAGTGATGCCGCCCGCGCTGATGGTGGTGTTGCCGGTGAAAGTATTCGCGTTCGTCAAAGTCAACGTGCCGCTGCCCACTTTGGTGAGGGTCGCCGCGGCGCCGCTCATCACGCCGCCGTAAGTAGTGTTCGCGTTGTTGCCGCCAACCGTCAACGCGACCGCAGCGGGCGTGGTGTTGAGCAAGCTCAAGTTGCGGGAACCTTTCAAGCCGCCGAAGTTCGCGGTCGTGACCGTGCCAAAGCTCAACGTGCCGGAGTCGGCGTTGTTCAAATCAAGTGTGCTGTTGGATATAGTGGTGCTAGTTCCCAAGACGAGCGAGCCGGAACCGATGCGGGTGTCGCCGGTGTAAGTATTCGCGCCGCTCAAGGTAATAGCCGCGCCGCCGCCGATGTTCAAACCGCCGCTGCTGTTCGCGCCCGTCGTGACGGCGGTCGTGGACGAGGTGGTGCTTTTGCCGCCGCCGCTCAAAGTGACGGTGATACCGGATGTGGAACTGTAAGTGCCGGGGTTCATGATATTGATGGCGGTCAAATTGCCGCTGCCGTCCACGCTGGCCGTGGCGGTCGCACCAGAACCCGCGCTGGTGACCGTGCCGCCGGTAATGTTCACGAACGGCGCGGTGGAGTAGCCGGTGGTAACAAAGCCGCTGGCGTTGCTAGCCACGGCAGTGACGCCGGAACCAGTCGGCGCGAGCAAGTTTTGTGCGACCGTAATCGCAACCGCGTTGTTGGAAATGTTCGCGCCCTCGCTGTAAACATACGTTGCTGAAAGACCGGTCATGAAAGTCGAGTTCGCCACGGCGTTGGCTTTCAAGAAGCCGCCGTGAAAATTCAGCACGCCCGTCGCCGCCGCGCCAACTTTTTGAACACGGTTCGCGGTAATCGTGCCGCCGCCTGCACCGACCGCGCCAAGATTCACGATGCCGATGGAAGTGGCGGCGTTAATCTGACCAATGTCGAGACCAGCCGAAGTGGAAATACCGCCCAAGCTCATCTGACCGTTGCCGGAAATGTTCAAGAAACCAGAACCGTTTTCACCGACGAAAATGCCCGACAAACCGTTCGCCGTGTTGCCAGTTGAAGTGTAGCTACCGGATGTGACAATGTTCACCTGCCCAGTCGTGCCAGCCGTCGCTCCGAGTGTGCCGCCGTTGTTGCCGGTGGTTTGGAACGTGCCGCCGCTCAAGTTCCAAATGCCGACCGCGCCGGAACCGGTGATGCCTGCGACCAAGAACTGACCGGGCGTGATGCTGCCGCCGGTTTGATTGATAACCCCAAAGCCCGCCGTGCCTGCGCTGATGGGTTGGTTACCACCGGACCAAGTGCCGTTGCTGACATTCAAGATACCCGCGCCGCCCGCGACGTTGCCGATTTTGAAGGTGGAGTTATTGGGCAAAGTGACGTTGTTGGTCATGTTGACCGTGGCGGTCGTGCCGGACGGCGCGTTGTTGGAAACACAGGCAGTGGTCGTGCCGTAGATGTTCAAAGTGCCGGCAGCGATGAGCGTGCCGTTAGTGTGGGTGCTATTGCCGTTGATAGTTAACGTGCCGGAACCAAATTTGGAAACGGTCAGTGCGCTCGTGGTAGAGGCATTGCTCAAAACGTTGTTGAAGGTCCAATTGCCCGTGCCAGCCAACAACAGCGTGTGCGCACCGCCGCCGCCGAGACCGAACGAGCAATCAGAATTGATGGTCGCCGCGTTGGCGGAATCGTTGGTCCAGCTTTGAGTGGTGCCCGCCGCACCGCCGAGTGTAAATTGAAATACTGCCGCGCTGGAGTTGCCCAACGTGAACGCGCCCGCGCTGCTGCCGATGCCGAGGCCGTTCATGCGGACGGAAGAAGTCGCCGAATCAATCGTCAGCGCTCCCGTGCCGGTGTAGGTGATGCTGATGCCGGTATTGCCCGCCGCGCCCGCCAAGGTCGTCTGGCCGTTGGTCAACGAGAGCGTGGCCGTGTTGGTGAACGAAGCCGTGTCTGGAACCGACACGCTCGGCAACACGCCGCCATACCAGTTCGCCGCCGTGCCGATATCCGTGCCGGTTCCGCCGCTATAAATAATGGTGGCCGCGCGTGTCAGCGTCGGCGCAAGCAGGCAAGCGCACGTCAGCGCGAGCCAGCCGAGCTTGGTGGTCAGGATGGAGTTCACAGGGCGGATGGTGGTTTTCATATTTTTGGCAAGGAATTAAAAGCAACCGACGGCGGACTTCATGCAGGCGAAAAAAATGCTGCCTGCTGCTGAATAAAAGTTACGCGGCGACACAATTGCATGAAACGGCTGGTGATTATTTTGGGACTGCGACAGTTCAACAGAAAAAAAAAATCTCCTCCATCACCCGTTAGTGGGATTTTTCTGTTCAGCGAAGGGTTCTTTGAATTATTGGATTCCAAATCAGCCCGGCACTGTGTCACAATTCGCGCTGATAATTTTTATGAAGCTGCTCAAAATTTCCCTCCTCGCCCTGCTCGCCGCCACCAGTTGCCGCTCCTTCGCCGACGCGCCCGTGGACGTGTGGGCGCAAGTCCCCGCCATCCTCGCGCGCATCGTGCCGCCGAAATTTCCCAACCGCGATTTCGACGTGACCCAGTTCGGTGCGCGCGGCGACGGCTCGAACGATTGCACACTCGCGTTTTCCAACGCCATCGCCGCGTGTCACAACGCGGGCGGCGGGCGCGTGATTGTGCCGCCGGGGAAATTTCTCACGGGCGCAATCCATCTGAAAAGCGGCGTTAACTTCCATGTCACGCAGGACGCCACGATTCTGTTCAGCACCGACCAAAAAAAATTTCTACCGCCCGTGTTCTCGCGCGACCTCGCGGAGATGATGAATTACTCGCCGTTCATTTACGCGCTCGGCCAAACCAACATCGCCATCACCGGCAACGGCACACTCGATGGCCAAGCGTCCAAATCCGTCTGGCCGCAGTGGGCAAAAAAATCCAAGGACGGCGCGTCTGCTGCCAGTGCGTCCGGCGACGCGTTGCAGAAAATGGGCGACGCCGAGTTGCCCGTCGCGCAGCGCGTCATGGGCGAAGGTCAATTCATCCGCCCATGTTTCGTCGAACCCGCACGCTGCCGCAACGTGCTCATCGAAGGCGTGACCGTGCGCGATTCCGCTAACTGGGTTTTGCACCCGCTCTATTGCACGAACGTCACCGTGCGCGGCGTGAAAGTGGATTCGCACGGCGCGAACAACGACGGTTGCGACCCGGACTCCTCCACCGACGTGCTCATCAAAGATTGCACGTTCGACACCGGCGATGACTGCATCGCCATCAAAGCCGGACGCGACCACGACGGACGCCGCGTGAATCTGCCGTCGCAAAACATCGTCATCCAAAACTGCACGTTCAAGGACGGTCACGGCGGCGTAACGCTCGGCAGCGAGACGAGCGGCGGCATCCGCCACGTCTTCGCCGAGGATTGTCACTTCGACAGCCCGGACCTCGATCAAGCCTTGCGTTTCAAATCCAGTCCTGCGCGCGGCGGTTTCATCCGCGACATTTTCATCCGCCACTGCCGCGTGAAGACCGCGCGCTTCGGCATCAACATGACCTTGAAATATTCCGCCGTCGGCACGAGCGAAGGTGAATTCATTCCCGTCGTGCGCGACTTGGAAATCCGCGACTGCGTGTTTGAAAAACTGCTGAAGCAAGCCGTCTTCATCCAAGGCCATTCCGAAAAATCCCAAATCACCGACGTGCTGGTGACCGGCTGCGAATTTCCGACGAACTCCACCGCCACCATCACGAACGCCGCGCGCATCCGCTTCGTGAACAATCGCGGCTTGCCGGGTGAGTAGTTATTTGCGGTTGGATAAAATCTGGTCGCGATACGCGCGCGGGGTAATGCCCGTGGCCTGCCGGAACGCCACCCAGAAACTGTTCGCGCTCATGTAGCCGCACATCCGCGCGAGCGATTCCATTTTGTGGTCGGACTCCGCGAGTAATTTTTTTGCGCGGTTAATCCGTGCGCGCGACAGCTCTTCGCCGGGCGTGCGACCAATGTTGTCCACAAACGCCGTGTGCAACGCACGGCGCGACATCGCCGCCACATCCACGAGGTTCTTGATGCTGATGGGTTCGTGGCAATGATCTAAAATGAAACGCAGACTGCGCGCCACGCCGGGATGATTCACCGCGAGCAAATCGCTGCTCTTACGCACAATCACGCCTGCCGCTGGCACGCGTAGAATAATTTTCGGCGCGGGCCGCCCGTGCATCAAGGCATCCAGCAACTCCGCGCCGCGATAACCAAGCGATTCCAGATTTGTGTCCACGCTGGAGATGGGCGTGTGCATGGTGTCCACGGCGAACAGTGAATTTTCTGCGCCGCAGATGGCGACTTGATCTGGCACACGCAGCTTCGCGGCCTCGCACGTTTCCAGCACGTCGAGCGCAAGCGCGTCGGTCGCGGCGAACACCGCCACGGGCTTCGCGACTTTCTTGAGCTCCGCCACGAGCCATTTACGTTTGCGCTTCCATTCCTCCAGCCGTCCCGCCGGAAAATATTCTGCCGACGTATGCCATTTCAGCCAAGTGCAGTGATACCCCGCGTGCGCGATGTTCTCCACGAACGCCCGTCCGCGTTCTTCGTAAGACCAGTTGTCTACATCGCTGTAGTAGATAAAATTTTTAAAACCGCGCGAGAGAAAATGTTCCGCCACCTGCTGCGACGCGTGCGCGTGATCGGCGAGGACGTGCGGAAATTTCAGGTGCGGGCGGCGGAAACTGAAATCCACCGTCGGCTTTTTCGCACGCACGACAAACTCCGCCAAGTCATCGCCCGCGCCGAGCCACGCGAGAATGCCGTCGCCATTCCAGCCCCACGGGATGACTTTCTCGCGCGTCAAATCCGCCGACAAATGCCAGCCGTGTTCCTGCGCGTAACGCTCAATGCCGCGATGCAACCGGTAATCGTAGTAACCGAGGGCGATGAGGACGCGTTTTCGTTGGTGCGGCATGGGCGGAAGTTAGAGTTTGTTTCGCAAAAAACCAAATGTGATTTCACCGTTTGGCTGGCTTGTCCGGAACTGCCGGAGCCTCGTCCACGTCAGACGACGTGCTGCGCACGCGCTTGAAATTCACGCCCACGTCGGAGTTTTCCAGCAACTTCGGCCCGGCGTAGATTACCGCGAGTTCCGCGAGCGCCGCGCTGCTGTCGTTGCCGAAACCGGACAGCGCGGTGAATTTCAACTGCCGCGCCGTCACGCGCTGCGAGAATTTCACGGTGAGCGGAGACCAAGTTGAGGCGAGCTCGCCGGACGCGGCGGAAACCCAGTTCGTCCCGTCGTCACTCGACTCGATTTTGAAGCCGCGCACGTCGCCGAGATGGTCGCGGTCGTTCTGGCGCGGCATCAACGTCACGCCGTCCATCGCCACCTCGTTGGTGAAGGTGAACACGAGTTCGTGCGGATGCTTGCGCGTGTCGGCGTTCTTGCCGCGACCGCCGCCGCTTTGCCAGAACGTGTTCGGGTCGCCGTCAATCACCGCGTCCAGATTCGCGCCGTTGCCGGAAACCGTCGCGCCGAGTTTTTTCATCACGAGCGTGTCGAACAGCGACGCGCGGAAATCCGCCGCCGCGACTTCCGTCTTCGGCTGGAATTTTTCCGTGGCCATGTAATCTAGCAGCGAGCGGCGCAACTGCCGCGCGACCGGGTGCGCGTCCAAGTCCGATTTCAAATCCAGCGTGCAGACCATGAGCCTGCCCGCGCCGACGCGCGCCTCGAAGACCACGCCGAGTTTCCAGTTGCGATTCCAATCATCAATCGCCGACACGATGGGCTGCAAACCGCGCGGAAGTTTTCCGAGGTTCATCGCGCGCGCGCGGTTGATGATTTGCGTCCATTGCCAGTCGCAATAATTCCGCGTCGGAAATTCCGCGAGCGCGGGATGCCGCATATCGCACGATAGACCAAGCATCCGCGACCAGCCCGGACTCATCAGCCGATTCCAAAACACCGGCACGTCTTCCAGCGTCGGGCTGCTCCAATCCAAGTCCGCCTTGCGCGGCAGGAACAAAACTTTGCCGCCGCTCGCCAATTTAGTTTCCGCCTCATCCCACGAGCTCGTGACAAAAACATCCACCGCCGCGTCCGCTGAAACTTGCGCGGGGTAAACCCAGATCTTCCAGCTGTTGGCGGCGAACCGGTTCGTCGCTTCGCCCGGCTGCCGCCAATCAAAACCCACGGTCAGCAAATAGCGCCCCGGTGCTTTCACGTCCGCCAAGTCCGTGGCGATTGCGCCGAGTTCCGACCGACCGAGCGGAATATTTTGTGATACAAATTCTCCCAAGCGCACCGGCGACGGCACTTTTCCGCCGTTCTCCATTTCCGGGCTGACCGACCATTTCACCACCGCGTTCGTGATGGGCGACTCGCCGAAGTTCGCGACCATGACCGGCACTTCCAGCTTGTCGGTGGTTTCAAAAACGCGACGCTTCAAACGCGCGAGCGGCACGACGGAGTTGCAGAAGAAACGGAAACTTTCTTTGGTGACGTAGCCTTTGCTTTCCCAAAACGGATCAAGCAAACCGACGAGCGCCGTCCCCTGCCCGACGTAATCGTGCAGGTCGAGCAGTTGAAAACCTGCCATGCCGGGCGTCCGCAAGTTCGCCTCGATCTCCTCCTTGTAGCACTCGACTTGAAATCCGCCAGACGCGCGGGCGAAATCACTGTTGGTAGGGCGCGTCACTCCGTGCGCGCCGTCGTCTGAACCACCACGCGCGGCGGGCAGAGGAC
>JBJOPC010000040.1:0-3494 GCA_046050965.1 Verrucomicrobiota bacterium
ACTCATGGACGCCGTCTTCATGTGCGATTTCATCGAGCACGTCCGCGACCCGCGCGCCGTCCTCCAACAAGCCGCGCGTTTGTTGCGCCCTGGCGGCCAACTCGTGTTGACCACGCCCGACGGCGGATCGCTCTCGCGCAAATTGCTTGGCGTCGGTTGGCCGCATTACAAAATAGAACATCTGCATTACTTCAACCGCACCAACATTGTCACCTTGCTCGCCCAAGCGGGATTCAAAACCCAACGCGTCCGCGCGGCTCACAAAGTTCTGAATTTCGATTACGTCCAACACCAATTCAACACCTACCCGCGCCCGCTCCTCACTCCCGCGTTCAACGCCTTCGCGCGCGTGACCTCCGACCGTTGGCGCAACCAACCTCGCTCGTTCAGCCTCGGCGAAATGCTCGTCCACGCCATCAAAGCATGAACCCACGTCCATTCACCGCCCGCGCGCGGCGTCTCTGGCTCGCCGCCATCGCCATCACCGCTGCCGTGCAAGTCGCGCTGCTCCTCTGGTTTGGTAACGGCCTCGCCCTCGTCGGCGACCCTCACTCAGAAGCTGACGCGCTGCGTTCCGCCTCCGCCTACGCGCACGATGGACTCACCTCGCATCATGGCCTCCCACGTATCCTCTACGGACAATTTTTCCCAAAAGACGGCACAGTCAAAGATCATGTCCGCGCCGACGGAACTGTGCCGCTAGAATTTCGCGTCGGCTTCCCCGAACACTTGGCCTCGCGGGATGAATGGGTCTATACGCACTACCCGCCCGGCCCCAATCTGCTCTGCGGGGCGAGCCTGACGTTGCTCGGTTCGGAACAAATTTGGCGACTCCGACTATTCCCTCTGCTCTGCGGACTGGCCGCCTGCGCGATTTTTTATCGAAGCTTGTTGCGGAATTTTGGTGAAACTGCCGGAGCCTATTTAATCGCCGCTTGTCTGGCTGCGCCCATGTTTCACACCATGATGACTGGCTTGCACTACGAAGGCTGGTCGTTCGCCCTACTCTTGCTACAACTCACGCTGTTACTCGATATTTTTTTTGGTAGCCAAGCGTTTGCAACGCGACACGGATTCGTTTTGTTTACCCTAGGTTTTGCTCAAGGCTGGCTGTCGTTTGATCAGTTTTTTGTCGTCGCGCTGCTGGCGGTTCCGCTCGGATGTTGGCCCGGCAGGAACATTTCTTGGCAGCAACTAATCTGGCTCGTCAGTCTGCCATCCGCCGGTTTCATTGCTGCTCATGGCTTGCACTTTTTCCAAGTCGCCGCCGAACTTGGCGGGTGGAGCGCGGCCCGGGCAGAATTTCACAGCACCGCCGCTGAACGAGCTGGCACAGCGGGCAACGTAACGTATTTGCACCTGCTCGGCCAAGCTTGCTATTGCTGCGCTCGGCTGCTCTTGAAACCAACCAGCCTCGTATTCGGACCGCTGCTGATGCTGTCAACTTCCGCCGCACTGTGGCAATGCACCCGTCAAAGCAAACTATTCTTCCCACTGCTCACGTCTGCCGCAGTGTCCGCCATTTGGCTTTTGCTAATGCCACAACACGTCTGCGGCAATGCTCACATCACGGTTCGCCACTTCTTCGTGAGCTATTTCATCGGCTGCGTCGTGGTATTCGCAGGTAAAAGCCGAACGGGAAAAACAGATTCGGCAGGTTAATCTTGGCCGCGAATCAGGCCCGCCCAGCGTTTCACCAACTCCGCTGTCGCGTCCGCGGCGTCCGCCGCATGGCGATACGGCAGCGCGTTCAAGTTCGTCCACGCGAAACCGGCGGGCGGATTGAACTGCAACGCCGCGCGCTCCACGTTGGCTTTGAAGTTATTCTCCTGCTCGAAACGCTCGTCGGTTTTTTCTGCGATGGCCGTCGTGCGCGGATTTTCGTTGCGGCAATCCACGAGACAGATTTTGCCGCCCTTCTCCTTGAGCACGGAATCTTTCGCATGAGAAAACGTGGTCGCGCATTTTGCGTCGCGATACACGTTGCCCTCGGCGAGCGTCACCGCACCCATCACGGAAATCGTCGCGTAGTTCGCGGTTTCGACAAGATTGTTGAACGAATGAATGTTCCCAGTGCGCGCGCGCGGGGTGCGGTCTTCGATGTTTGTGAACCAATTGTGATGGAACGTCACGTTGAGATAGCCTCTGTCTTTTTCCAGCGCGCCCGGCCCGGAGGAATGACCGACCAGTGAAACTTTTTTCTGCGGCCCGCGCTCGTCGCCGGAAAATTTACACCACGACACCGTCACGCAATCGGAACCATGCACGATGTCCACGTCGCCGTCGTAGACTTTGCCAAAGTCGCAGTGATCCACCCAGACATGGTGCGCGCGCGTCTGGCCATGGTCGGTGATGCGGACGTAATCCCAGCCCAGCCGGTCGTATTTGCCAGTGGAATCAAACTCCCACAGGTCGCGGAATTTCAAATTGCGAATAACAATGTTGTGCGTGCCGTGCAATTCAATCGTGCCGCGTTTGAGCGTCGCGCCGTTCGTGGAAAAAATCGTCGTATCCGACAGCGGGCGCACGATGCCCACATTCTTGCCGGTGGAACTGCCGGTCACGTTCGCCAGTTCGCCGAGGTCAATGTCGTTCGCCACTAGCACCACGCGCGGCGTGACGGCACGGATTTTTTTATCTTTGATTTCCAATCGCTCGCACGCGGTCTGAAATTCCTTCGCGGTGCGAACGACTACCGGCATGTTCGTGCCGCCGCCGGTTGTGCCATGCTGTCCGTAAGCATCAAGCGTGGAGAAACCAACTTGCTCAAACAGCGGCGAGACGTTGGTTTCCACCGCGTGAACGCAGACGCTCGTCGCCAGCAGTGCGATGGCGAAAGACTTTTTTACTGCGCGGGCAAGGTTCATTTCACCACCGCCTTCGCTTCGTATTTTTTCAGTGTGCCAGCAATCTCTTCACGCATTGTGTCGTCAGTCGCGACGGCCAAAGCTTTTTTCTGCTGTGCAATCGCTTCGGCGGTTTGACCGGCGTCGAACAGCGCGTGGGCATACACATCCAGCAGCATCGGCGACTTCTCGCCGTCGGCAGCCACGGCGGTTTTGGCGAGCTGCATAATGAGCGACAAGTCGCGGACTTTGATTTCCGGTTGTGTGAGCAAAGCCCAGGCAAACTGACCGAGCACCTCCGCGTTGTCGCCGCCTTTCAAAGCGGCCACGGCTTGGGTGAGCGCGGGCAAATTGTTGGTGCTCGTTTCGCCGGACGCGGCGAGATAGTAGGCGGAAAGCACTTTGCGCAGCTTAAGATTTTCCTTGAGCGCATCCACTTTGAAATCCGCCGGTGCGAGTTCGCGCATTTTCTGTTCGAGCGGCGCCAATTGTTCAGGCGAGGCGTCGCGGCTGACAGCGCGTTGAAAATCATTCGCCGCATTCTGGAAATCCAACTGCTTGAAATAGTCCGCCGCGCTGAATTTCTCGCCTGGGGTGATGCCACCGAGTTCGCGCTCCAACGCGTCGAGTTCTTGCCCCATTTTTTTG
>JBJOPC010000041.1:0-3612 GCA_046050965.1 Verrucomicrobiota bacterium
CCCCATGCGCCTCCTCAACAATCTATTCGAGAACAACCGCGAATGGTCCGCCGCCATCCGCGCGCAAGACCCGAGTTTTTTTGAGAAACTCGCTCACCAGCAATTTCCCGAATACCTCTGGATTGGTTGCTCCGACAGCCGTGTGCCCGCGAACCAAGTCGTCGGCCTCGTGCCGGGTGAAGTTTTCGTTCACCGCAACGTCGCCAACGTCGTCGTCCACACCGACCTCAACTGCCTCTCCGTGATTCAATACGCCGTGGACGTTTTGCACGTCAAACACATCATCGTCTGCGGGCATTACGGCTGCGGCGGCGTGCTGGCCGCCATGCGCAACCAGAAGCTCGGCCTCATTGACAACTGGCTGCGCCACGTCCAAGACGTGCGGAACAAACACGCCTTCAAGCTCAACACCATCATGGACGAAACGCAGATTGCCGACCGCCTCTGCGAACTCAATGTCATCGAGCAAGTCCTCAACGTCTGCCAGACCACCGTCGTGCAAGACGCCTGGACGCGCGCCCAGCAACTCGCCGTGCACGGTTGGATTTACGGCCTGCGCGACGGCCAGCTCAACGACTTGAAGATGTGCATCACCCAAGCCGACGAACTCGCCGACGCCCATGCGGACGCGGTGCGCGTTTGCTTGCCGTAAAACTTTTTGAACCACAAAGACACGAAGTAGTTTTCAAAAGCAGCGTCCGCAGATTTCGCAGACCTTCGCAGATGGAGAAAAACAATCTGCGTCAATCTGTGAAATCTGCGGATAAAATGCCGGTTCGTTTGTCAGGCGCATAATTTCCAACTTCGTGCCTTCGTGTCTTTGTGGTTCAAATTCTTTACTCGCTAGTTTAGTCTCTCCACATGACTCGCATCATCATCACCGGCGCGCGTGGACGCATGGGACAAGCCCTCGTCGCTTGCGCACCCAGCCACGCCCAACTCCAAATCGTCGGCCAGATTGATGTCGGCGACGACTTGAGTGCCGTCATCGCCGGGTGCGACGCCGTGATTGATTTCAGCGCGCACACCGCCACTGTGGGCGTCGCCCAACTTTGCGGGCAGCACCAGAAAGCCCTCGTCATCGGCACCACCGGCCACAGCGACACGGAAGTTTTTGAACTCCACGAACTCGCCAAAAAAATTCCCACCGTCTGGGCGTCCAACTATTCCACCGGCGTGAACACCCTCTTCTGGCTCACGCGCAAAGCCGCCGAAATCCTCGGCCCGGACTTCGACCTCGAAGTCGTGGAGATGCATCACCGCCTCAAGCGCGATGCCCCGAGCGGCACGGCCAAATCCCTCGCGGAGATTTTGGCGGACGTTCGCCACCTGCAATACAACGAAGCCGCGCGCCACGGACGCCACGGGATCGTCGGCCAGCGCACCCAATCCGAGATTGGCGTCCACTCCATTCGCGGCGGCGATGTAGTGGGCGACCACACCGTCATTTTCGCCAACACCGGCGAGCGTGTGGAACTCACCCACAAAGCCTCCAGCCGCGATACCTTTGCCAACGGCGCCCTCCGCGCCGCCGCGTGGGTCGTCCAACAACCGCCCGGCCTCTACGACATGCAGGACGTGCTCGGCTTGAAATAAATCCCTCGTAGGAGACGACGTAAGGAGTCTCAAACCAACCGCCTCGACTATCAGCCATCCACACTTGGAGATTTGAAATGAGCCTCCTCACGTCGTCTCCTACCATGGTTTTCATCGCGCTCGGCTCCAACCTCGGCGACTCGCGGCGCGTGTTCGCGACGGCCATCGCACGCTTGCAGGAATTTGCTGACGCGCCGCTGCTCCAATCCTCATTCATCGAAACTGCGCCGGTGGATTGCCCGCCGGGTTCGCCCAATTTCCTGAATGCCGTCGTCGGCCTCGTGCCGCGCGCGGGCGAGACGCCGGAAACGCTGCACGCCAAGTTGCAATCGCTGGAAAAAGAATTTGGCCGCGCGCCAAAAAAAGTTTTGAACGAAGCCCGCCCGCTGGACTTGGACTTGATTGCGTTTGGTCACGCAACACGCAACACACCGACGCTCACCCTGCCCCATCCGCGCGCGCACTTGAGAAGTTTCGTCCTGCAACCACTCGCGGAAATCGCGCCGGATTTTATTTTGCCGGGACAAACCAAGACGGCGGCAGAATTAAATAAGGAAGCCAGAAAACCATGAGGGTGGGGCGAAAAGTTTTTCCTGCCTTCCTGCTTTCCTTATAAATTTTTCCCGGCTCCAATCCGCGTATGCCCATCGAACCTGCCGCTCATCATCCGCCGTCGCGGTGGCGGCGCGTCCTCGTGGCGAGCGTATTTCTCGTGGGCTTGGCGGTGCTGGTGTGGATGGCAGATCAACCGCGTTACCAATCGGTGCTCGCGCTCACGCGGCGGTTGCCGTGGCGTGACAAGGGCGCGCACTTTCTAGCAATGGGCGGCGTAAGCTTCGCGCTCAACTATGCGCTGCGTGGTCGGCGATGGAAAATTTTTGGCGAGTCACTGCTCGTCGGCACGCTGCTCGCACTGGTGCTGGCTATAGCGGAAGAAGGTTCGCAGGCGTGGCTCCCGGCGCGGGTGTTCGACATAGATGACCTCGGTGCGGCGGGTCTGGGCGCAATTCTGTGCGGCTGGGTGACTGACCAACTTCTGAAACAAGGCTGCTTCAAAATCCCGCCAGCGTAACCAACTCAAAGTGCGCGGCGGTAGATGCGCCACTCGAAGCCGCCGAGTTGCAATGCGGTGGTGAGCGCGGGTGGTTGCTGGCCGTTGATTTTCACAGGCGAGAATTTTTCCGGCGCGGTCACTTCCACGTTCGCGGTGAGCGAGCGGCTGCTCAAATTGATGACGATGAGAAATTCTTCCTTGTCGTCGGCGCGGGTGAAGGTGAGGACGTTTTCCGGCGCGGAGTTTTTCAACCACGCCACGCCGTCGGTGCGGAAGGCGGCGTGGGTTTTGCGGAGGGCGATGAGGTCGTGGTAAATCTTGCGGAGCGGCGGGCGCTCTTTGGGATTCCAAAAGATGGGCAGCTTCTCGAACAGCGCGGGGTCGCCGGACTCGGCGGCGTCGCCGACTTCCATGCCGTTGTAGAACAGCGGCACGCCGTCGAGCGTGAGCATGAGGACTTGCGCGGCGAGTGCGCCGTGGATGCCGAAGCGGGCGACGGCGCGGGCTTCGTCGTGGTTGTCGGAGATGCGGAGGTGCAGGGAGTTTTTCGGAAATTGGCGGCGCGATTCTTCCCAAGATGTTTGCAAGTCGCTGGCAGGTTTGCCCTGCAACAAAACTTCGTTGAGTTTGCCGTGCATGGGCCAGGCGTAGTCGAGGTCGAAGGCGTGGGTCAGGAGTTCAGGCTTGGTGGCTTCGGCGAGCAGGAGGAAACCGGGCTTAACTTTTTCCAATTCCGTGCGCGCTTGTTCCCAGAAATCCGTGGGAACCATGTAAGCCACGTCGCAGCGAAAACCATCCACGCCAAAATCCACGAGCCAGTGGCGCATCATGGCAATCATGTAGTCGCGGAGTTTGGCGTTGGAATAATTCAGCCCGGCCACATCGGTCCAGCCCTCGACGGGCGGGATGATTTTTCCGTGGGCGTCCTGCTTGTAAAATTCCGGGTGCGCCATCATCACGCT
>JBJOPC010000042.1:0-16769 GCA_046050965.1 Verrucomicrobiota bacterium
CGTTCACCGCGTTCACCTTCACGCCGCTCGGCACGACGAATTACGCGGTGTGCCGCAACTCCGCCACGGCGTTTCCGATTGACCCCACCGGCGGCAATTTCGTCGCGCTCACCGACGACAGCTTCACGAACGTCACCCTCACCGGCACGAACACCGTCGCGCTCTACGGCGGTCGCACCAACGTCATCAGCATCGGCAGCAACGGCTACCTCAGTTGGGGCGGCGACACGGATTATTCCAGCACCTTCGCCGTGCATTTCAATCGTCGCCGCCTCTCGCTGCTCTTCCGCGACCTCAACCCCGGCAGCGGCACGAACGCGAAAATTTCCTGGAAACAACTCGCCGACCGCCTCGCTGTCACCTACCAAGCCGTGCCGGAATACGGCAGCACCACGCTCACCAATAATTTTCAAGCCGAACTGTTCTTCAACGGCCAAATCCGCGTCACGTTCCTCGCGCTGAAAACCACCGGCAGCCTCGTCGGCCTCTCGGCGGGCGCGGGTGTGCCGAGCGATTTTCTGCAAAGCGACTTGAGCGCGCTCAACGACTGCCAACTCCCGCCCATCATCACCGTGCAGCCGACCAACCGCATCGTCGGCGTGACTTCCAACGCCACGTTCAGCGTCAGCACCGGCGTGGGCAACGCGCCGTTCGCGTTCCAGTGGCGCAAAAATATTTCACCGCTCACCGGCGCGACGAACAGCGCCTACACCAACGCCAGCGCGCAGCTTTCCGACGCCGGCAACTACACGCTCATCGTCACCAACGCGTTCGGCGCGGTCACGAGCAGCGTCGCCACACTCACGGTCACCAGCCCGCCGCCCGTCGTCGCGTTCGCCGCGCTCGTGACCAACGGCTACGCGCCGCTCACCGTGAACTTCACCAACACCACCACGGGCGCGACGAATTTCACTTGGACTTTCGGCGACGGCAACACGAGCAGCGCGACCAATCCCGCGAACACTTTCAGCAACGTCGGCACGTTCAGCGTCACGCTGGTGGCGGCGGGCGACGGCGGTATCCGTTCGCTCACGCGCACGAATTATATTTCCGTCGCCGCGCTGCCATTCCTCGTCACGCCCGTGTTCACGAGCAACAATTTCGTGTTCACCTTCGCCACGCTCGCGGGGAAAACTTACACCGTGCAATACAAAGATTTGCTCACCGACACCAACTGGCTGCCACTGCTTCCCGCGCTCGGCGGCACGGGCGGCAACCGCACCTTCACCAACGCCCCGCCCGGCAACCAGCGCTACTACCGGCTGTTTATTCAGTGACACACGAACGACCGACGCCCGCGCGGTAGGGCTGACCTGCCGGTCAGCCACGGCGGAGCGGCAGCTCCCGCCCTACCGGACTGCTGCCGCGCGTTCAAGCTGTCGCGCGACTTCCTTCGGCTGCGAGAAGTGCGGATTGTGATCGGCTTCCATAATCCATGCAGGCCAGTGCCGCTGCTGCGCGCGCTGGTAAAATGGGTAGAACATGTCTTTCTCCGGCAGCTGTCCTTTGTCCACCGTCAGGATGTAAGTTGCGAGCAGTTTCTGCGCAGCGGCTTGATTCGTCAGCGCGATGGCTTCGTAAAAAGTTTTGGCCGACATCGGCACGTCATGCGGCGGCGGCGTATTGGGCTTCACCCACGTTGGATAAATCCAACCATTCGTCTCGAACCCGGGACGCGCGCCATGAAACAAGCTACGCGCACTCTCGCCGTTCTCCGGCAACATCGCGTCGAGATACACCACGCGCTTGATGCGCTCCGGACAACGATCCGCCACGCCGGTCACGACCATGCCGCCGTAGCTGTGCCCCACGAGCACCACGTCATGCAGATTTTCCCAAATGAGAAGATTCGCCACGTCTGCGATGTGCGTGGACAAATCCACGTTCGTGCTGGCGAGATGCGACCGCTCGCCCTGACCCGTGAGCGCTGCGCGAAAAACTTTGTGACCATCCGCCGTAAGCAAATCATCCACGCCGCGCCAATGAAAACTCCCGCCCCACGCGCCATGCACGATCACATAGGTGAAATGATTAGTGTCCGCCGTCTCACTGGCCCGGCTGGAGCAAACCAAGCCGAGCGCGAGCAAGCACGCGCTGAAGGTGCGCACCAGAAACTCGATCAACCGCGCCTTCTCCGACACGCGCAGATACGGCGACACCGCCGGACAATCTTGGGAAAGGGGATTCAATTGCATACCACAGATTTTAACGCAAAGGCGCGGAGGCGCACGGCATTTTGACAGGATTAACATGATGAACAGGATTGGGAAACGGCATCTTGTAAATCCTGTCGAAAAATCGCTGAAGCGGTTGGAGTTTTCTCTCGACGCCAGACACACGGCTAAAGTCGGGTGCTAATGAGAGCAGACACTAACTCACTATGACTTCGGATATGGAAATCCTTTTGAATCGAGTAGAAAACCTTGCGTGTTCAGATTCGTCCAAGCCGGTGATAGACGCAAGCCACCGAAATAATAGATGTGACGAGCCAGTCCAAATTCAGTTAAGAGACTGTCGTTTACTCCATAGCCCACCATTGCAATTTGCTCTGGATATCCATTTGATTGGACAGTTTCGATTCTCAAATAGCCTTGGCCCATGTTTGAGCCGCCGGGAGCGCTCATGTGTATGTATAATTTAGTATCGATTGGCAAAAGCAGCGCTTCGGCAATTGCTTTTGTCGCTCGTTGTTGTTCAGCCGAAGGAGAGTCAGGTAGTCCCCCGCGAAAAAGTCTCAACGCTTCCTCACGAGTGCCTACGATTTGTCGCAGCCTACGCTCCATCTCACTAAAGGCGTAAAGAGCTTCGACATCATGGCAGCTTTCAACGAGGCTGGTTCTTATGCTGGTTTCAATGCGTCCAAAGCGCTGGTGAGTTTTCGGGGAACGAATTGTCAGAAAGCGATGGTCAATGGTCGCAGACCAAGAAACGTCTGCGGCTTCATTTTTCGGAATGCCAAGCAAAACTCTTAGTGGTGAATTTTCTGCCAGGTAACCATGATATTGTCCTAAAACGGACGGGTTTGTGGCGATGAGTGTGTTCGCTTGCTGAACCAAGTTTGTCAGATGTTCTAGGTGTCGGTATGAGTTTGTCACTAGCGGGAACGCTGCCCATACGACAAGTGAAAGTTGTGTCGGAGAATTACTGCTTGAGTTGGAGGTGTTGCGATTGCAGCCAGACCAAAGAAATGCAAACAGCAGCAGAATTGTAAGAACGGCAGTTTTCATTTCACGCCGTCGCCAGATTATCTTCCAACATCTTTGATTTGCCCGACGGCGGTTCAGTTTCATCGGTGGCCGTCTGCAAAGACTCCGCGAGGACTTTGATCGGTTCGTAAAAAGTATTCCGCTGCACCGGTGTGCGTCCGACTTCGCGTATGGCTTTGATCATGTCGGCTTCGGTCTGCAATTGCGGCGAGGTCGCGCCGGCCATGTGGAAGATGTGCTCCTCGATAATCGTGCCGTGTAAATCGTCCGCGCCGTAGCTCAACGCCACTTGCGCGAGCTTCATGCCGAGGCCGACCCAATACGCGGTAACGTGCGGAAAGTTGTCGAGGTAGATGCGGCTGACAGCGATGGTGCGGAGGGAATCAAAACCCGTCGGCGGCGTGGTGACGGGGATGTCGTTGTTCTCCGGCTGGAACGCGAGCGGGATGAAGCCGGTGAAGCCGCCCGTCTCGTCCTGCAACGCGCGCAACTGCCGCAGATGATCTACGCGGTCGGCGAGCGTTTCGACGTGGCCGTAAAGCATCGTGCAAGTGCTGCGTCCGCCGAGGCGATGCCAGATGCGGTGAACGTCCAAATATTCTTCGGCGGATTCTTTGCCTTTGGCGATTTGCGAACGGACTTCTTTGCGGAAAATTTCCGCGCCGCCGCCGGTGAGCGAATCGAGGCCAGCGGCTTTGAGTTCAATCAAGGTTTGCTCGACAGATTTCTTGGCCATCCACGCGAGGTGCAGGATTTCAATCGCGGTGAAACATTTCAAATGCAGCCGCAGCGGATTGCCAATTGCCGATTGCCGATTGCCGATTTCAGAATTCAGCGCGCGCAACGCCTGCAGCATTTCCGTGTAATGACTGAACGGCAGCGAGGGATGCAGGCCGCCGACAATGTGCAGTTCGGTGATGCCGAGCTTCAACGCCTCGCGCGCCTTCGCGACCATTTCTGCGATGGACAATTGGAAGCCGTCGGCGTCGCGTTTCTTTTTTGCGAACGAACAGAACTGACAGGAGAGAATGCAGTAGTTCGAGTAGTTGAGATAGCGGTTGATGATGAAGCTGGCGCGGTTGCCATTCTTTTTCGCGCGCACGAAATCGGCGATGGCGCCGAGGGCGTTCAAATCTTTCGTCTCGAACAACCGCAGCGCGTCCGCTTCGGAAAGGCGTTCGCCAGCCGCGACCTTGTCGTAGAGGTCGCGCAGTTCGCTGCGTTGAATGAAGAAATTCATGGTGGCTGCGGGCGCGCGCCCACGACGCTGCGACTAACCGCGCCGTTCGATGAGCGCGCGGAACTCGGCGAAGAGCGGTGTGGAATCGTGCGGACCGGGCGAGGCTTCGGGGTGATATTGCACGGAGAAGACGGGCTTGGTTTTGTGGCGCAGGCCTTCGACCGTGCCGTCGTTGAGATTCACGCGATGCACGGCGACGTTGGACGGCAAAGATTTTTCATCCACGGCGAACCCGTGGTTCTGCGAGGTGATTTCTACTTTGCCGGATTCCAAATCTTTCACGGGCTGGTTGCCGCCACGATGGCCGAACTTGAGTTTGAAAGTTTTGCCGCCAAACGCTTGGCCGAGAATTTGGTTGCCGAGGCAGATGCCGAACGTGGGAATGCCCGTGTCCAAAAGCGTCTTCACTTCGCGCACGATGTAGCCGAGCGCGGCGGGGTCGCCGGGGCCGTTGGAGAGAAAAATCCCGGCAGGTTTGTAACTCAACGCTTCGGCGGCGGTGGCGGTCGCGGGCAAGACTTGCACTTTGAAACCGTGTTGGCGCAGGCGGCGGAGGATGTTGTATTTCATCCCATAGTCGAACGCGACGATGGGAATATCGGCGGCGGGCATGGGCTTGCGGACGTTGCGCGCGTCGGCGGATTTCAAGCCGCGCACGAGGTCGAACGCCGCGCTTTGTTCGTCCTTGGGATCCCACGCGAAGGCAGTCTTGTGCGTGACTTCTTTGACGTAATCCACGCCGACGAAGACGAATTCTTTGGCGCGATTCACGGCTTCGGCTTCGGAAATATTTTCCGTGGTGATGAAGCCGTTGAGCGCGCCGCGCACGCGAAGTTTTTTGGTGAGCGCGCGGGTGTCAATGCCTTGGATGCCGGGAATATTATTTTGCTGGAGATAATCGGCGAGCGACCAGTCTGCGCGCCAGTTGCTGACGACGGGCGAGAGTTCGCGGATGACGAAGCCCGACGCGTGCGGCCGCCACGATTCGATGTCTTGCGCGTTGACGCCGTAATTACCGATGAGCGGGTAAGTCATCGTGACGATTTGGCCTTTGTAGGACGGGTCGGTGAGGATTTCCTGATAGCCGGTCATGGAAGTGTTGAAGCACACTTCGCCACTGGCCGACGCGGACGCGCCGAAACCCGTGCCGTGAAATACTGAACCGTCTTCGAGGGCTAGAATCGCTTTCATGGAAAATTAAAAACCGCGCGATGCTAGGTGAGCAGTGCGGACACGGAAAGTTTTTTCAAAACAAACACGGGGCAAATCTTCAAAGCGGTGTTGCCTTGCGTTCGCGGTTTGCTCTACCTTCGCCCCGTCCCGCCCGCGCGCGTCTCCGTGCGCGGCGTGACCCAAAGCCAAACCATGTCGTCCACGTTGACACCGAGCGAAGCCGCGCAGTTGGGACAGACCATCGAAATGTTCGAGGTCATCACGCAGTCCCAGCCGCAGGATTGTCAGTCGCTGGAAATCCTCAAGGAGGCTTACACCAAGCTGGGGCGCGAAGCGGAAGTCATCAAAACTTCCAAACGCATCGCGGAAGCTTACGTTCAGCTCGGCCAACTTTCCTCGGCGATTCTCGAATACGAAACCATCCTGCAGCGCGCGCCCGACGACGCGGAAATTTTGGCCGCGCTCAAGGCCATCGAAGGCCGCGCCAGCACCATCGCGGTGCAACCGCACATCCCCGAGAGCATCCCCGCTGCGAAGCCCACGAAGAAGGTTGCCGCCGCCGACAAAGTTGCGCCCACCGTCGAAGATGGCCGCGCCGGTTTGTATAAAATTTTCGTGGACAGTCGGCTCATCACGTCCGGCGATTTTGATTTGTGCTGGACCACCATTGACCCCGTTGCACCCGTGGCAAACGTCAACGCGCCGTTCATCCAGACGCTCGCGGACAAAGGAATTTTGCCGATTGATAAAGGCATGAAGACGCTCGTGGACAAAGCGCGCCTCGGTTATATGCCGCTCGAACGCTACGACGCCGACCTCGACATCACGCGGGCGTTCTCACGCGATTTGCTGCGGCGCTGGTGCATTTTGCCGTTCGACCGCATCAGCAAAACCATCCTCGTCGCCACCGCCAACCCCTACAACCAGCAAGCCATGCGCGAGCTCAAGGAAGCCACCAAGAACCGCGTCGTCTGGTATATCGCCCCGCCGCTGGAAATCATGAAAAATCTCCAGAAAGTTTTCCGCTGACCGCCATGTTGCCCACCGCCAAATCTTTCGGTGAACGCATCTGCGACGCTCTCGTCGAAGACGGTCTACTCACGGCCAAGCAGGTCGAGGAATTGCTCGACCAGCAGAAGAAAGAAGGTTCGCGCCTCCTCAAACTGCTCGTCGAAAAAGCCTACGTCACCGAGGCCGACCTCGTCGTCGCCGTCGGTCGCATCCTCAACGTCCCGCCGATCAATCTCCTCCGCGTCTCCGTCCCCAACGACATCGCCGACCTGTTGCCCCGCGACGTCATCCAGAACCACAAAGTCCTCCCCATCGCGCGCCTCGAAAATAAATTGTTCGTCGCCATGGCCGACCCGCTCAACGTCCTCGCCATTGACGATGTGCGCCGCCTCACCAAGCTCGAAGTCGCCCCGCTGATCGCGTCCGAAAAGGCCATCCTCGACAAAATCGCCGTCATTGACGCCGCCAAAGGCGCGAGCATGGAAGAGCTCATTGAGGAATCTGCCAAAGATGGCGTGGAAGAAATCTCGACCACCGCCGTAAAAGCCGAAGAAGCCAACATTGACGCCATCGGCGGGACGGGCGACGAAGCTCCCGTCATCAAACTCGCCAACCTGATTTTAATTCAAGCCATCAAAGACCGCGCGAGCGATATTCACATCGAGCCGTTCGAGAAAGTTCTCCGCCTCCGCTACCGCGTGGACGGCGCGCTCATGGACGCCACCCCGCCGCCCAAGGCCATGCAACTCGCGCTCACCTCGCGCTTCAAAATCATGGCCAACCTCGACATCGCCGAACGCCGCCTCCCGCAGGACGGCCGCATGCGCGTCAAAGTCGCTGGCAAAGATTTCGATCTCCGCGTCTCGCTCCTGCCCACCGTCCACGGCGAGAAACTCGTGCTGCGCGTCCTCGACAAATCCAACCTCTCCGCCAGCCTCGAAAAACTCGGCCTCGACCCCGACACTTTCCAGCAAGTCAAAACC
Source organism: Verrucomicrobiota bacterium (assembly GCA_046050965.1). Lineage (GTDB taxonomy): Bacteria > Verrucomicrobiota > Verrucomicrobiia > Limisphaerales > JAFMIX01 > JAFMIX01. The sequence goes on from JBJOPC010000042.1 coordinate 7,614, forward strand.
GCCATTGACGCCCCGCACGGTTTGATTCTCGTCACTGGCCCCACCGGTTCCGGAAAAACGACGACGCTTTATTCCGCGCTCAACGAACTCAACAACCCCGTCTACAACATCATCACCGTCGAAGACCCCGTCGAATTCCAAATCCCCGGCATCAACCAAGTCCCCACCAAAAAAGAAATCGGCCTCACCTTCGCCAACGCCCTCCGCTCCATCCTCCGCCAAGACCCCGACATCATCATGATCGGCGAAATCCGCGACACCGAGACCGCCGAAATCGCCATCGAAGCCGCCCTCACCGGCCATCAAGTGCTGTCCACCATGCATTGCAACGACGCCCCCGGTGCCATCGCGCGGCTCGACGACATGGGCATCGCGCCCTTTTTGATTTCCTCCTCCGTCATCCTCGCGTGCGCCCAACGCCTCATGCGCCGTATCTGCTCGCACTGCAAAGAACCCGTCACCTACCAGCAACGGATGTTCACCGACTTGAACATTGACCCCTCCATGTTTGACGGCGCGACCCTGTATCGCGGACGCGGCTGTGACCGTTGCAAAAATTCCGGCTACACCGGACGCCTCGCCATCATCGAAGCCATGACCGTCTCCGATGAAATCCGCAAACTCATCATCGGCCGCGGCAATACCCGCGAAATGGGCAAAGTCGCCGTCGGCCAAGGCATGAGAACCCTCCGCATGGTCGCCCTCGAACGCGTCCGCGACGGCCTCTCCACCCTCGAACAAGTCCTCGTCCTCACCTCCTCGCACTGATTTCGTCGTGGCATCGGCATCCGCCTGTAAGTTTCGCGTTGCTGGTTTTTCCGAACGTGCGAGCCGTGCTTTTGATGGGGCGAGCGTCCCACCCACTCCGCCGCGCCGCTTCAATGTCCGCCGCCGCAACCACCGCAACCACTTCCGCCGCCGCCGCAACTGCTACCTCCTCCACCGCCACTACAACTACTCCCACCGCCGGAACAACTGCTGCCGCACCCGGAACTGCCGCCGCTTGTGCCGGAATTATTCGGCGGGCGCAGCATCGGTCGCAGGCTGCTCATCCAGGTTTGATCCAGCACGGTCACGCCAAACAACCCGACGGCGGTCGCCGCGAGCTGCGGGTCGTCGTCCTGTTTGTTCAACGTCTCGCGCAGCTTGAAATGCCGTGTCCGGAATTTTGCCAGAATGTCGTCACCCGCGCGGCTGCGGAGCGGACGTCGTGCGAACAGCAGCAGCAGTGCAATCACCGAAATAATTTCCAGCGCGACGAGAAAACCCACCGGACGGCCGCGGCTCACGCCCACCAAAATTTTAATCAGCCCCACCGCCGGCACGGTCAGCGCAAGCAACAATGTGGTGAGTCGGCAGTGCGCCCACTCGGCGTCGGGCAATACCAGTCCGCGCGCTTGCAAATCTGCGCGGAGCCGAGCGACGACCGGACGCACGGCGTCGCGCAAAGTTTTGATGGGAACTCCGCCGGGAATTCTCGCAGCGGAAAATAAAACTCGTTCCAGCAGATGCGCGTTTGCGGGCAGCTCGCCTTGCACCGAAAGTTTTCGGCTCGCGGAATCGCAGACAAAAATCCGCTGTGCCACGAGGCCGACAATCGCGGCGTTCACGGCGGAAACTTCGCCTTCGTTCAAATACGCCAGCGCAAAGGCGTCGAGGTCGGCGTGCAATTGCCAATCCGTTTCCAGCGGGCGACGCAGTTGATGGCGCAGCCACGCGGCCACGCCGAAGATGACCACAGCGAACGCGAGGAAGAACACGAGAAACGTTGGCCCACGCCAGTCGAACGGATTCAAGCCGTCGCCCGCGCCCGCGCCGCAACCGCACACGAGCACCACGCCCGCCGTGGCCGCCCCGGCAAACGGCGCGAGACTGCGCCAACTCGGTTTGCGAATAACCCAGTGCGCCTGCGTGTCCACGCGCACGAAATTTTCCTGCGCCGCGCGCCGTGCCACCACACTCGGCCAGATGTCGCCGGGCGGTTCGGTTTGAAAAATGTCGCGGTAGCTCGCCAACGTCTGGCCATACCAGTCGTGGAATTTTTCGCGCTCGGCGGGGCTGCCGTTGCCGGGCTGATGGTGAAGCGGTTGGCCGAGAATTTCCGGGCAAAACGTTTTCCAGTAATCGCGCGTGTAGTTGAGATGCAGATGCCACGCTTGATCCACGGTATCGGACGGGGCGACAGGATGCCCAGCGGCGACGGACAGAAATGCGAAGCGTTTGTATTCTACGACGACGCGACGGGCGAAGGCGGGCGTCCAACGATTTTCTTTGGCGAGTTTGGCGGAGAACGGGAACGCCGCCTCCGGCGCGTCCAGTTGCAGCGCGTCCAGTTTTTTCCACAGCTCGGCGAATTCAGTTTTCATAACGCAGCGGGATTTCGGCGGAGCGTGAAGCGGACGCGTCAGCTTGGCAAGGCGGGAAACGGCCAATTCGCAAAACCGGATTTTTCGTCCGCAGATTTCACAGATTTTCGCAGATCAGTTTTCCCCAATCTGCGGAAATCTGCGTTTATCTGCGGACAAAAATTTCCACCAAAATCTCACCGCGTCTCGGCCAGCAACTTCTGCTGCTGGTCGGGCGGGAGGCCGGAGCCAGCGAGCCAGTTCTGCGCGGTGCGCGGGTCGGTGAGCAGCCACGAGCGCGCGATGGCTTCGATGGCGGTGTTGCGCTTGCTGGGGTCGCTGATGTTTTGCACCCACGGCGCGGCGAGCGCAGGATAATTTTTGGCAAGCCCGTTGACGTAGGATTGCACGGCGTTTTCTTTCGCGCTGTCGGCGGGCAAAGAATTCAGCCAGTTGCCCGCAGCCACGGGATCGCTGCTGGCCCAACGCTCGGCGACGCCTTCCATGGCCTTGTCGCGTGCGGGGCCGGGCGGAAAATTCGACGCCCAACTGGATGCCGCCACGGGATCGCTCGCCGCCCACTGATTGACGACGGTCGCGGCGGCTTTGTCCTGCGCCGCGCCGGGCGGGAGCGCGGCGACGAATTGCGCGGCATCGGCAGGCGCGTTCTGCGCGAGGCCGGCGACCATGCCGTTGATGCAGGCGTTGCGCGCGTCGCCTTCGGGTTGAGACTTGAGCCACTTCATCGCGGCCTGCGGGTCGTTGGCCGCCCACGATTCGGCGGCGTGTTTGAGAAAATCACTTTGCCCCGGCCCGGCATCGAGCGACTGACCAAACTTCATCGCGGCCACCGGATCGGTCTCGACCCAAGTGGAGCTTAAATTTTTCAACGCTTCCAATTGCGCGGCTCCGCCGGGCAATTGCTGCACCCACGCGAGCGCGGCTTTGAAATCGGTGTTGGCCAGTTCGCCAGCCACGCTCACGATGCTGCGGTCGCGCGTTTCGCCGGGCGGAAGCGACTGGGCAAGTTCCATCGCGGCCTTCGGATCGCGCTCGGCGAGTTGATCCACGACGCGGCTCAAGGCGTGGTTCTGCGCGCTGCCCGGCGGCATGAGCGCGATCAAATCCATCGCGGCCTTGGGATCTTCCCAACTGATTTGGCTGACCATGCCGGCGAGCAATTTATCATGCTCCAAACCAGCGGGCAGTTGCTTGAGAAAGGCCAGCGCGGTATCCGGCTCGTTCTGCATCCAACCGCTGACGATGTCGGACAACAGTTCGGTGCGCGCGTTGCCGGGCGGAAGTTGCTGGGCGAAATCTACGGCGGCTTTCGGATCGCTGCCCGCCCACGCGCTGCCGACGCTTTTCAACGCCGCTAATTTCTCCGCGCCTTCAGGCAATTGCTGCGCCCATGCGAGCGCGCCGGGCGTGTCGTTCTCCGCCCAGACGGAAATCACAGACGCGACGGCACGGTTTTTATCCGTCGTATTGCCGAGTGAATTAGCCCACGCCATCGCGGCTTGCGGATCCTGTTGGGCGTAGGAATTGGCAATCTGATTGAACGCCTGCGAGCGCCGTCCACCGGTCAACTCCGCTGCTTTGGCCGCCGCGCCGAGCGGATCCATCGCCGCCCAACTTTCAAAAATGGAATACGACGCGCCGTAGCGCTGCCAGTTACTTCCGCCCGCGCTCATTTTCTCAAAAGCCGCCTGCGGATTTGTCGCGGCGAGCGAGCGCAACGCCGCGTCCACTGCGCTATCGCGCCGCGCGCCACGCGGAAGTTTTTCCGCCCACGCGAGTGCCGCGTCCGGGTCTTTGTTCGCCCAACCACGCAACGCCTGACTGATGGCCGAGTCGCGTTTGTTGCCCGCCGGTTGCAGGTTCGCCCACGCGAGCGCGGCCTGCGGGTCTTCTTCGCCCCAGCGCGCGAGCAGGCTCGAACGCATTCCCCACTGCGCGTTGTTGCCTAGCTTGTCGCCGAGCGCAGCGAGCGCGCCGGGAATATCCGCCAGTTCCATCCCATCTACCATGCGCGCCCACTCGCGCTGACCGCGACGGTAGGCGGCGTAGCTGTTCAGCGAACGCATCTTGGCCTTCACGTCGTCGAGCGTGATTTTGTGCGCAGAGTTGTTGGCGGACGCGGCGGTGGAAAAATTGCCACTGGAATTTTTTGCGCTCGCAGCCAAGGCGGATTTGCCGGTGACGGGTTGCGCGCTGTTCGCCGTCGCGGTGGCGAACGAGTGCGAGTGGCGTTGGCCGAGCCAGTAGCCACCGCCTGCGGTTGCGAGCGCGAGTAAGCACGGGAGGATAAAGCCGTTTTTCATGGGTGAGCGCGCGGACTCTCCGCCACACCCGCCGCGAAGTCCAGCGGGTTTTGCGTCTGGAGTGCGGCCACACGTCGCCGCTTTTCGACTGGGAGACATGTCTCCCAGTTCCAAAGCGCGGTCAGGCCCGCGCACTCCCAAACCGGACTGACCGCGCAGCAGATTGGACCGCCCACACCGCCTAAAGGCGGAACTCCGAACCCGACTCTAACCATGTTTTCTCAACTGCGTGATTGCGCAAAAAATTTTCCGCAATTATTTTGGCGCGTCTTTTAACGGGAATTTTTTTATGAGCGCGAATGCAGAACTGAAACTCGACGGCAAGATTTACCAACTCCCCACCCTCACCGGCACGGAAGGCGAACGCGCGGTGGACGTGTCGGCGTTGCGCGCGCAGTCCGGCCACATCACGCTCGACGAGGGTTACGGCAACACGGGCGCGTGCAAGAGTGCCATCACCTTCATTGACGGCGAGCAAGGCATCCTGCGGTATCGCGGCATCCCCATCGAAGTGCTGGCGGAAAAATCTTCGTTCGTCGAGGTCGCGCACCTGCTCATCCACGGCAAGCTGCCGACGAGCGCGGAGCTGACGCGCTTCTCAAATTTGCTGACGACGAATGAAATGTTGCACGAAGATTTGAAGTTCCACTTTGAGGGCTTTCCGTCCACGTCGCATCCGATGGCAATTCTGTCTTCGATGATTAACGCCGCGAGTTGCTTCTACCCGGAGTTGCTGGACGCGACGCGGCAGCAGCAGAATTTTGAAGTCGAAGCCGCGCGGTTGCTCTCACAGGTGCGGACAATAGCGGCGTTCGCGTATCGCAAGTCGCGCGGGCTGCCCATCAATTATCCCAAGCCGCAGCTCAAATACACGGCGAACTTCCTGCACATGATGTTCTCGAATCCCTACGAGGATACCGTGCTCGACCCCGAAGTTGTCCGCGCGTTGGATTTGATTTTCCTGCTGCACGCCGACCACGAGCAAAATTGTTCCACCTCCACCGTCCGCATGGTGGCGTCCAGCAAGGCGAATCTTTTCGCCAGCACCGCTGCGGGCGTGTGTGCGCTGTGGGGGCCGCTGCACGGCGGCGCGAATCAAGCCGTGCTCGAAATGCTCGGCGAGATTCACCAAACCGGCGACGACGGCTCGAAGTTCATCAACGCGGCGAAGGACAAAAAGAGCGGCAAGAAACTCATGGGTTTCGGCCATCGCGTCTACAAGAATTACGACCCGCGCGCGAAGATTATCAAGAACGCCTGCGACGTCGTGCTGGAGAAACTCAAGATTAACGACCCGCTGCTCGACATCGCCAAGACGCTCGAACAAGCCGCGCTGCACGATTCTTATTTCGTCGAGCGCAAACTTTATCCCAACGTGGATTTCTACAGCGGCATTATCATGCGCGCGCTCGGCATTCCGACCGAGATGTTCACGGTCATCTTCGCCATCGGGCGTATGCCCGGCTGGATTGCGAACTACCGCGAGGTCATGGAAGACCCGGCTGGCCGCATCAGCCGCCCGCGCCAAGTCTATGTCGGGCCGGTCAATCAAGCTTACGTTCCCATCAAAGAGCGGAAGTAATTTAGAAAAGTTTCCAAATGAACATCCACGAATATCAGGCTAAACAATTGTTGGCGCAGTATGGCGTCGCCGTTCCTCCGGGAGAGGTTTGTGATTCCGCCGAAGTGGCGAAATCAATCGCCGAAAAACTTTTCGCCAGCGGCGCGACGCTCGTCGTCGTGAAGTCGCAAATCCACGCCGGCGGACGCGGCAAAGGCACGTTCAAGTCTGGCTTCCAAGGCGGCGTGAAACTCTGCAAGACCGCTGCCGACGTGTTCGACAAAGCCAAGGCCATGCTCGGCCAAACGCTCGTCACCAAGCAGACCGGCCCAGACGGACGCCTCGTGAGCAAGCTGCTCATCGCCGCCGCGCCGGAAATCAAAAAGGAACTTTACCTCGCCGTGCTGCTCGACCGCGCGACGTCGCGCCCCGTCATCATGGCCAGCACCGAGGGCGGCGTGGACATCGAGGAAGTGGCCGAGAAACATCCCGAGAAAATTTTCCGCGAACACATTGACCCCGCCGTTGGCATCATGCCGTATCAGGCGCGCAAGATTGCCGCCGCGCTCGGCCTCAAAGGCGACGCCTTCAACAGTGGCGTGAAGTTGCTTATGGGCGTCTACAAAACGTGGTGGGAATGTGACGCCGCGATGGTGGAAATCAACCCGCTCTGCATCATCACCGGGCCCGACGGCAAAGAAATGTTGTCCGCCGTGGACGCCAAGATTGGCCTCGACGACAACGCGCTTTACCGCCACAAAAATATTCAAGAGATGCGCGACCTCGCCGAGGAATCGCCGCTCGAAATCGAGGCGTCGAAATTCTCGCTGAACTACATCAAGCTCGACGGCAGCATCGCCTGCCTCGTCAACGGCGCGGGCCTCGCGATGGCCACCATGGACATCATCCAGCATTACGGCAGCAGCCCCGCCAACTTCCTCGATGTGGGCGGTGGCGCGAACAAAGACCAAGTCACAGCGGCGTTCAAAATCATTTTGAGCGACCCGAACGTGAAGGGCATTCTCGTGAACATTTTCGGCGGCATCATGGATTGCAACGTCATCGCCACCGGCATCGTCGCGGCGGTGAAGGAAACCGGCTTGAAACTCCCGCTCGTCGTGCGCCTCGAAGGCAACAACGTCGCCGCCGGTAAGAAAACCCTGGCAGAATCCGGCGTCGCCATCATCAACGGCGACTCGATGGCTGACGCGGCGCAGAAGGTTGTGGCGGCGGTGAGGAAGTAACTTGAAACGCAAAACTTTTTGAAAGATGCGGGTCAGCTTGAAGCCAAAAGTTTATCTCGAAACCACGATTCCGAGTCTGCTAGCCGCGCGGCCTAGTCGAGATGTGCTGCTTGCCGGACAACAGCAGGCGACTCGGGATTGGTGGCAAGAGCGGCGGCAGCACTACCAACTTTTCATCTCCGGCCTCGTGTTGGTGGAGTCGCGGCGCGGTGATGTTTCGGCCGCGAAAGCGCGGGACGAAGTTTTAGTCGGCTGCAACGTCTTGGAATACACCAAGGCCGCGCAGGAGTTGGCGGGTGAAATTTTGGCCGCCCATCTGTTACCCGCCAAAGCTGCCGTGGACGCCGCCCACATTGCCGTGGCCGCAGTGCATGAGGTAGATTTTTTGCTGACGTGGAATTGCCGACACATCGCCAACGCCGCCATCGTGGACAAAGTTCGTGCAGCGATTGCCGCCGCCGGTTATGCTCCGCCTGTCATCTGCACTCCGCTGGAGTTAATGTTATGAAAAACGATTTGCTCAAAGACATCTGGGAAATCCGCGACCAACTGGGCGCGGAATGTGGTTTCGACCTGAAACGCCTCGGCACGTTGATCCACCGCGAGGAAACCAAAGTCGGCAAGCGACTCGTGCATCCGTCCAAGCCCGCCGCCCGCCACAAGCGCTCAACCGTTGCCGCCTGAAAAATTTGCGTGAACCGGAAACTCAAACACAGCGAAGCACAAATGAGACTGGACGAATCCGGCCTCACGCTCATCACCGGCGACTCGATGGCCGACGCGGCGCAGAAGGTTGTGGCGGCGGTGAGGAAGTAATTTCACAACGCCCATGCAAATTAGCCCTGAACAATTTGAGCAACTTCTGCCTTTGGCAGTTGCTTGGGCTGCCGAGCAAGAAGCGATGGTTTTGAAATCAGGCGAATCGCTCAATGCTCAAGAATTGGACTACGCGAAACAAATTGGAATCGTCCACCCAGAGCGAGTTCGATTGCTTCAAGTTCCAGCAATGCCGCGTCCAAAAAATCCTGTTCTCCGCCAAGTGGCAGACATGACTGGCCTATTGTCTCCTCGGATTGCAGGGCTGACTTTGCGGTATGCAATTTTTATCAGAAATGATTATTGGAGAAAAATACGGCTTGTGGTTCACGAGTTGATTCACACAAGTCAATACGAGCGACTTGGTGGATTTGAACAATTCTTGCGCCCATACTTGCTGGAATGTTTTACAGTGACCTATCCGAATGGTGCGTTAGAACAGGAAGCTGCAAGAAAAGAGTGTGAGTTTTTTGGCCCGCGTTAATTTTTATATGCTCAAAGTTTCCGAAATCGCATTCACCTGTTACCCCGTCACCGACATGGCGCGGGCGCGGAAGTTTTACGAAGGGGTGCTCGGCCTCAAGCCTACGATGATCGTCGGCGAACCCGGCGGCATGCAGTGGACGGAATACGACATCGGTTCGGGGACGCTCTCGCTTGGCGCGGGCGCACCGGATTGGAAACCAACTCCGACCGGTTGCTCCGTCGGTCTGGAGATGGAAAATTTTGACGACGCCATCGCGCACCTCAAAGCGAGCGGCGTGAAGTTCAAGATGGAAGCCTTCCCCACGCCCGTCTGCACCATGGCGTTCATCTACGACACCGAGGGCAATCTCATTTGCATCCACAAGCGTCACGCGCACTAA
>JBJOPC010000043.1:0-10019 GCA_046050965.1 Verrucomicrobiota bacterium
GAATTTATTTCGGCAACCCGCTGGTGTTGCACAAAGGCCACCCGCGCGATTACGACTGCCTCATCCAGCGCATCGAAGGCTGGAGCGGATTTCTGGCGATGTGGAGCGGCATCGCCACGCCCGAGCAGGCGCGACGCATGGTCGCGGAGCATCTGCAAAATCCCCGGACGCTCGGCGCGCCTTACGGCATCCGCTCGCTCTCGAAGCTGGAAAAAATGTATGGCGTCTACGCGAGCAACAACCCGTCGAACTGGAACGGGCCGGTCTGGGGCGTCTCGAACTACGCGGTGTTTCGCGCGCTGGTGAAATACGGCTTCACCGCCGAGGCTCGCGAGCTGGCGGACAAAACCGTCGCGCTGTTTGGCCGCGACTTTGCCGCGAACGGCGCGCTGCACGAATACTACGACCCCGACACCGGCGCGCCGGTCATGAACAAGGGTTTCCAGAATTGGAATTATCTCGTGATGAACATGCTCGCGTGGTCAGAAGGCCGCGCGGTGGTGGAGGAGTTTTGAGCGGCGCGCGGCGCAGCAACTTGGCGACTCAGAAAAATTACGGGTGAGCTTGAGCCAGTTCAGCCAGCTCCCGCGGCGACCAGATTTGCCACGAACGGATGAGTTCCCCGAGCGCATCGGTGCGCCGCTCGGCCAGCGGGGCGACCGGATGCAACGGCGTGTCGGCAAAGTCCGCAAGGTTGGTGCAGACGCCAAACGTAGGGTCTTTCAGCACGGGCAGGATGCTGGAAATTTCAGCCAGCAATTGCGCGCTCGACTGGCGCATCAATGGAGTTTTTTCAGCAGGGCAATAATACCAAGGCAAAACGTAAGCCACGCGGATGTGCCGCGCGGAACACCAGTCGCGGACGTTCGCGAGTTGCGCGCGCATCGCCGGGTGCAGTTCCGGCCAATCGCCCGGCAACGCTTCGACGGGGCGACGCGCGGCCACTCGCTGCCAGCCGCCGGGCTGCCACTCCGTCAGCGCGTAACGATAGAGTGACTGACGCAACGCAATCTTGCCAAGCAGCGTGAGCAGATGATAACCGCCGGGGCGCAAGCTAGCCAACGCCGTCGCCCAATCCAGTCCGTTCGTGCCGCGCAACAACGCGGGTTGGCCGATGGCGAAACTGAACTGCACCCCGAGCGTTTCGTCGCCGGGCGGCTCGGCCAGTAAACTTGGTTCAAGGCCGATGAGAAAAGTATCGCCGGGGCGGAGACTTTGCTGCGCGTAGGCGAGCAAGACTTTTGCGCCGAGGCCGGCGTGCATTCCCAGATTTGCCGCGGGCAAACCGTGCTGCCGCCACAGCCGCTCGGCATCCACCGAAGTCGTGCAACTGGAGCCGCCGCAAAAAACAATTTTGTTACTGACCGCCGCGTCGAGTTGCCGCACCCACGCTTGCTTCAACGCATGACCGCGCTGGAAAAATACGGTCTCGGGATTCCACCGCAGCGTGTAAAACGCCCCGCCGAGCCACGCCAACAACGCGACGCAGAGCAGTTGCACCGCGCGCCAAGGCACTCGTGAATTAAAATGCAAAGTAGATGAAGGCATTATTTTTCCCCGGGGCGAGCTCCACGGTCAACACCACGAGTATACAGAGAGCCAACGGGTGGCGCAGCCAAGCGTATTCGTGTTCGCGGCGGCGAACGGAAAGCCATTCAGCCAACAGCGTCACGAGCGTCAGCCCCAAAAAAAACGCCAGCACGATTCCGTTCGGTGAGGCGAATTCTTGCACCGCCGCTCGGAGAGCACCGAACGTGTAACCGGACGGTTGCAGTAGCACGGACATCTTGCGCAGCAGCATCAAGGTGTTCGTCTCGTAAAAACTCATCCACGCAAAAAACACGCCGAGCATCGTCAACGCCCAAGTCAACCAAGCCGGCGCGGGCAGCTGGCGACCAACGCGACTCGCTATCAGCAAGCCCGCGTGGAGCGCGCCCCAGATGACGAAATTCCAACCCGCTCCGTGCCACACGCCGGAGACGATGAACACCACGGCAAGGTTGAACGCCCACCGCCGTGTGCGCCCGCCGCCCAGCGGAATGTAAAGATAGTCGCGAAACCATTCGCTCAACGTGATATGCCAGCGCCGCCAAAATTCCCCGACGCTCGTCGCGCAATACGGACTGCGGAAGTTCAACGTCAGCCGCACGCCGAAACAGCGCGCCACCCCCACGGCCACCAAACTGTAACCGGCAAAATCAAAATAAATCCGCAGCCCAAACAGCACGTTGGCCTTCCAAAGCAAAAAGGGGTTGGTCGAAAAATTTCCGTCAAAATATTGCGCGAGATTATCCGCCAATCCGCATTTCATAAACAGCCCGACAGCCAGCCAACTCGCACCTTCGTTGAGGTCAGTCGGCGACCAGCGGAAGCGGAAGTTTTCCATCTGCGGCAACAGATTCGCCTTGCGTTCAATCGGCCCGGCCACGATTTGCGGGAAAAATCCAGCGAAGTTCATGTAGTCCAAAAAGCGCGGCAACGGCTGGCGCAGCACCAGCACATCCACCACGAACGCAACTTTCTGGAAGGTGTAAAACGAGATGCCCACCGGAATCAAAAGTCCGCGGCAAAATCCCCACTGCGCGCCGAGCACTTGGTTCAGCGTAAAGTCTGCGTATTTGAAAAAGAAGAGCGGCAGCACTTGCAAGCCGACCAGCACTGGCAACCATTTCAAAGCTGCCGTCGGACAGCGTTTCAAAATCAGCGACAAGCCGGCATACGTCGTGAGCGCGACCACGAGAAAAATCGCGAACGTAATCCAACTCACGCAGAGCAGCAGAAACAAACCGAGTGACAGCAGCCCGCACTTATCGAACAGTGCCAGCCGCGACGGCGCCGCCAATGCACACACCCACCGCAACCCCAGCACTACTGCCAATCCCGCAAACAGCAGCTCCCAAAAACGCAGTTCGCCGAAGTTCATCGTCAGTCAGCCGTCACAACGGCTTGTGGTGGATGTGCTGGTGCGCCGCCGCGATGAAACCTTTGAAGAGCGGATGCGGTTGGTGCGGCTTGCTCAAGAATTCCGGGTGGAACTGGCTCGCGAGGTAGAACGGATGGCCTTTGAGTTCGATGACTTCGACGAGTTTGCCGTCGGGCGATGTGCCGCTGAACACGAAGCCGGCCTTCTCGAATTTCTCGCGGTAGTGGTTGTTGAATTCGTAGCGATGACGATGGCGTTCGTTGATGACGAACGCGCCGTAGAGTCCCGCCGCCTGCGAGCCGACGACAAGCTGGCAGGGCTGCGCGCCGAGACGCATCGTGCCGCCTTTCTTGGTGACTTTGCGCTGGGCGTCGAGGAGCGCGATGACGGGGTGCGGGGAATTTTCGTCGAACTCGGTGGAGTGGGCTTTCTCCAGTTTCAAAACGTTGCGGGCGAATTCAATCGTGGCGATCTGCATTCCCAAGCAGAGGCCGAGGTAGGGGATTTTATTTTCGCGCGCGTATTTCGCGGCGAGAATTTTTCCCTCGATGCCGCGTTCGCCGAAACCGCCGGGCACGCAGATGCCGCCGAGGCCGTGCAGCATTTTTTCCGCGCCGTCTTTTTCAATCGCCTCGGAATCCACCTGCACGAGTTCCACGCCGCAGTCGTTGCCGATACCGCCGTGGATGATGGATTCGTAGACGGACTTGTAGGCGTCTTGCAGGCCAATGTATTTGCCGACGACGCCGACGCGGACGCGGTGTTGCGGCGCGATGAGTTTACGGATGATTTCCTGCCAGTGCGCCATCTTCGCAGCGGGCGCGTCGAGGTGCAAAACGCGGCAGACCAAGTCGTCCATGCGCTCGCGTTGGAGCATGAGCGGCATTTCATAAATGCTGTGGTCAACGTCCTTCGCTTCGATGACGGCTTCGAGCGCGACGTTGCAGAACATGGAAATCTTCTGGCGTAATTCCTTGTCGAGCGGCTTCTCGCAACGGGCGACAATGATGTGCGGCACAATGCCGATTTCGCGCAACTTGGCGACGCTCTGCTGCGTGGGCTTGGTCTTGAGTTCGCCCGCCGCCTTGATAAACGGAACGTAGGTGACGTGGATGAAACAGGTGTTGCCGATGCCGGCTTCGAGCGCGAATTCGCGGATGGCCTCGACGAACGGCAGGCCTTCAATGTCGCCAGTCGTGCCACCGATTTCGGTGATGATGACGTCGGCTTTGGATTTTTCCGCGAGCGCGTGGATGCGGTTTTTGATCTCGTCGGTGACGTGCGGAATCACCTGCACGGTCTTGCCGAGATATTTTCCCTCGCGCTCGTTGTTGAGCACGGTCTGGTAAACCTGACCGCTCGTGAGGTTGTTCATGCGAGAGAGTTTCGTGTTGGTGAAACGCTCGTAGTGGCCGAGGTCGAGGTCGGTCTCCGCGCCGTCGTCGAGCACATAAACCTCGCCGTGCTGGTAGGGCGACATCGTGCCGGGGTCAACGTTGAGGTAGGGGTCGAATTTTTGCAGCGCGACCTTGAGGCCGCGATTTTCGAGCAGCGTGCCGAGCGCGGCAGCGGTCAAACCTTTGCCGAGCGAACTCACCACGCCGCCAGTTACGAAGATGTATTTCATTTGAAAAATCCAACCACAAGTTAAACACGGATGAAAATTAAGGCAATAACACGGCGGGAAAGAGTTGCATCAACACTCGGAACTGACGCTTTTTCCGCTCCGTTTTTTGCCGCTTTTCAAAACAGGAAATGCTTCCGGCAAAATCTCCACCCAAGAAGCATCGAATTTCAAAGAGGTAAGAACTGTTTCGCGGTCAATCAGGGGCGGTTTTTTGATTCGAATTGCCATACGATCCTTGGGAACGTCCTCAATTATTGTGAACTGCGAGCCGTGTGGTTGCCAAGTGAACTTATGTTCGTCTTTTCCTTTGAAATAGCCTTCCAAATTTTGATTTTCATTCCATTGCCAGCGGAATTGATCTTCGGGATAATCCATTGTCTCAAACTCAAAGATTCCAACTTCGAGCAAGTCATCAGATTTTAAGAGCACAACTGTTCGGCAGTGTTTGTAATTCTTGTAAAGGTCGGTAACCCGCTTATTCCAGATTGAAAGTATTTTGCCTCCCAATTGATTGGGGTCTGCTTTCCTGATTTCCTCATCGTCAAAAGAAAAAATTGTAGAATTCCGACCAGAAATCAAACGCACTTTGAAGGCTTGCGAAGGCCTCTTGTTTTTTACCGTCTTTGCACCCCAAGCAGTTTGATGCAGCACTACATCGTCCAGCCCTATATTCGACGGCTTCCATGTCGCCGCAATAATCCGCGCAAACATCTCTTCCCAATCAGACCCTTCAAGCCGAGGTGTGCCGCGTGTTGCTAGCAAATAAACAATTTCCCGACCCAACTTAACTGCGAAGTCGGGAGAGAACTTATTTAAGCCGTATGGCGGCTTGTATTTTTCTACGCTTCGTAGTTTTGGTGTTTGCATTTGATTTATGTTTTTCCAAAAGCTGCATCTGTCCGTTCACGGTTGAGAGTCGCTGGCTGTAAATTCCACTCGGCTCTTTCCAGATGCTGGCTTCGAGAACTTTTCTTAAAACGGCCTCGACGACGGGAACTGGAACACTGTTCCCGGCCTGCTTCCGCGTTTGCGATTCGTTGCAGACAATTTCATACGAGTCAGGGAAACCTTGGAGACGAAGCATTTCTCGCGGAGTCAAACGTCGTTCACCGTTCACCAGTAAATAATTATAGGAAGCCCCCGCTCGCAAGGCGCAGGAAAAAGGATGGGCGCTGATATTCCCACCCTTATTCTCATGCCAGATTGTCGGCTCTTTTCTTGGCTTGAGAACATTCCAGCGACGCTCACGAATGTAATTAGAGGCGAAGAATCTTTCAGGGACTCGTTTTTCGAGAACCTCGGACAATGGTTTCATCGGAGCTTCGCCGACTGGCCAGTCAAAAAGCGTAGGTTTGAGAAAGCCAACAATGAAAACTCGTTCGCGCTTTTGCGGCAGACCAAACTTCAACGCATTGAAAACTTTGTAGGTCACTTGGTAACCAAGCTCTCGTAATGTCTCCATGATTCTGGCGAGTGTCCGTCCGCCGTTGTGACCGACGAGCAACTTCACATTTTCAAGAACGAATGCTTTTGGTTTTTTCTCCTTAATGATGCGCGCGATGTCAAAAAAAAGCGTTCCACGAGTATCCTCAAAACCTTTCATATGTCCGATAATGCTGAACGGTTGGCAGGGAAAACCACCCAGCAACAAATCGTGGTCGGGAACTTTTTTTTCATCCACGGCTTTAATGTCGCCAAGTGGCCGCTCGCCGAAATTGGCTTCGTAAGCTGTCTGGCAATCCTCATCAATGTCTGATGAAAGCACACAAACTGGATTAACTCCATGTGCAGGTGCGGCTTGGTTTATCGCCACACGGAAGCCACCAATCCCGCAAAACAAGTCAATGTAGCGGATGATTTTTTGCTGATGATTTCCGTTGCCGTTTCGTGAATTCATTTTCTCTTACAAAAATCCGTGTTTATCCGTGGTTCAAAATCTTTTCCACCCGCGCCACGTCTTCCGGCGCGTCCACGCCCACGCTGTCGTAATCCACTTTCACGACGGCAATCTCGATTCCATTTTCGAGCGCGCGCAACTGTTCCAGCTTCTCCGCATTTTCCAGCGGCGACACGGGGAATTTCACCAGCCGCAACAGCGTCTCGCGCCGGAAACCGTAAATGCCCAGATGCTTCAAAAAAGGAAACGCCGCCAACTGTTCGGCGGTCGAACGTCCGGCGGCATGGCGCAGATACGGAATCGTGCGCCGCGAAAAATATAGGGCGCGACCAGCGGCGTTGACAACGACTTTCACCACGTTCGCGTTGTCGAGTTCGGTGAGATGTTTGATTTGCGTGGCGGCGGTGGACATTTCGTTCTGCGCCAGCGCGCCGGAAACGGCGTCAATCACCGCCGGGTCAATCAGCGGCTCGTCGCCCTGGATGTTCACGATGGCATCACACTCACAGCGCGCCGCAACTTCCGCGATGCGGTCGCTGCCGCTCGGATGGTCGGGCAACGTCATTTCCGCGCGGCAAAAATTCTGCGCCACTTCCCAGATGCGCGTGTCGTCCGTGGCCACGATGACTTCGGCGAGCGACTTCGCGCGCTGGCATTGCTCGACGACGTGCTGGATGAGCGGCTTGCCCGCGATGAGCGCGAGCGGCTTGCCGGGAAAGCGAGTGGAAGCAAAGCGCGCGGGGATGATGCCAATAATTTTCACGCAACATTTTAGCCACAGATGAAACGCGGATGAAACACAGATTTTTTGAACCTTTGCGCGCGCGCCACTTTCCGCTAATAAACCCGCCGTGCCGTCACCCGCCGAAACCAACTTGCTCGCCCGCTGCCGTCGCGGTGAGGCGGACGCATGGGATGAATTGTTTGACGCCCACTACGACGCGGCTTGCCGGTTTGTGTTTCAGCTCGACTCGGATTTCACGCGTGAAGACGCGGAAGAAATTTGTCAGGAAACTTTTCTCGCCGTCATCCATCACCTCGATTCGTTTCACGGCGAAAGTCAGTTTCAAACCTGGCTCTTCCGCATCGCCTCCAACAAAGCGCGCGACCATCGCGAGAAACGCCGAGCCGCCAAACGCGGCGGCGGCGCGACCCCGCTCTCGCTAAACGCCGAGGACGCCGACACCGGCCTCACGCTCGACCCGCCCTGCCCCGCGCCCACGCCCGACGCCGCGCTCCAGACCGGCGAGCAGTTCGCGCTCATGCGACGCGCCGTCGAGCGGCTGGACGAGCCATGCCGCGAAGTGGTGGAGCTGCGTTACTTCGGCGATTTGAGCTACGAAGAAATTTCCGCCACGCTCGACTTGAACCAGAAAACCGTCAGCTCGCGCTTGAGCAAATGCCTCGACAAGCTGGAAGAAATCGCCAAAAAGATTTTTGCCGGAGACAACGCGGGACTTTTCCCGTCCAACCCCTAGCGCCATGCCAGAAGAACGCGACATCGAAAAAAAACTCCGCGCCGCCGCCGCCCAACGCCGTGCGGACGCGGGCGATAAATTCGCACTGCACCCGGCCACACGCCGCGTGTTGCAAGGCGAAGTCGCGCGCACTCGTCCGCAGCCACGCACAGCGGGCACGCGGAGTTTCTGGCCGCGTTTCGCTTGGGGCGTTTCCATGCTCGCCGTGCTGGCAGTCGGCGTGTGGAGTTTGAAAACCCCAAATGTGGCGAAGCAAAAAATTCCCGTCATGCCGTCGCCCGCCGCCGAGCCGACCAGCGTGAACTCCGCGAGCGCGCCCATGGCCGCCGAGTTCAAAGAAGCCTTGGCCGCGAAAGAATCTTTACCCGCCCGCCGCCTAGACGCCGACGCGAGTATCGTTGCTAAACAATCAGTCGCGCCCGCCAGTCCGCCGCCCGCCATCGTTGGCGCGATTGGCGGCGAGCGCGGCGCAAATTTTGACGCCGTCAGCGTCGCACCAGCGAGCGCGCCGGTCATGGCGGCGGACAAAAGTTTTGGCGGAGTGCGAAGCGTGGCGACTCCAAAATCCAGTGTCGCCGATTTTGCCGCAATCAAAACAGACGGGCTCGCACTCACCGAGCAAGCGAGCCCCGAAATTGTGCCCGTGCAGCAAAACGCGCGGCTGCTTTACAACTTCAGCAATCAATCTGGAAACCGCAGTCCCACCGAAGACCGCGCGGTGTTCGCGCGCACTGCCGCTAAAAAATCCTTCGCCCAGTCCGCCGACGCGAGCGTGCTGAACCATTTTCAGTTCGAGCAAACTGGCAACACCGTGCGCCTCGTGGACAGTGATGGCTCGGTCTACACCGGCGCATTGCTCGCAGACACGCGCGAAAAAGAAAAAGAAGTCGCGCCAAAAGATTTGGCCAAGAACCCGTCATCCGCCGCCGCAACGGCCGCCGGCAACGTGGATTCGCTCGCGCAGAATTTTCGTTTCACCGCGTCGGGTTCCAACGTGAGTTTGCGCCAGCGCGTCCTCGTGAACGCGGAGTTTTTCGCCGTCACCTCCAACACGATTCCCGGCTTGAGCCAGAACTGGAACAACGTTTCCGACCAGCAGCTCAAATCGAAGTTGCAAAATAATCTGCGCGCGCCCGGCAGCCGCCTCGTCGGTCGCGCCACCACCGCCGACGGCCAAGCGGTGGAACTCGACGCCGCCGAAACGCCAGCTCAGCTCAAATAAGCCGCCGCAATCGCTACACGTTTGCGGCATGGACTTGCCGCGCGCGCGCCGATAATTTTTCCGCACCATGTTCCGCCGATTTATTTTTTCCACGTTGCTCGTGCTCGCCACATTTTCCGCCGACGCTGCCCCCGCGCTCGCCAACATCTACGCCCGCCAGACCACCAGCCTCAACGGCGCGTGGCGCACCATCGTGGATCCCTACGACACCGGCTATCGCAACTACCGGCAGGAACTTTACGACGCCTCGACGGACAAAACTTCCGGCAAAATCTCCGGCGGCTTCGGCCTCGATCACCACGCGAAAAATAAATCCGAACTCGTCGAATACGACTTCGACACCAGTCCCACACTTAACGTGCCGGGCGACTGGAATTCGCAGTCGGAAAAACTTTTTTACTACGAAGGTTCCGTCTGGTATCGCCGCCAGTTCAATGTGAAAAAATCTGCGCCTAACCATCGGTTGTTCGTCTATTTCGGCGCGGCCAATTACGAGAGCGCGGTTTACCTCAACGGCCATCTGCTCGGCAAACACACCGGCGGTTTCACGCCGTTCAGCTTTGAGATCACCAGCCTCGTGCAGGCCACGAACAACTCGCTCGTCGTGCGCGTCAACAATCAGCGCAAGCCCGACGCCGTGCCGACGGTCAACACCGACTGGTGGAATTACGGTGGCCTCACGCGCGACGTGCTGCTTGTGGAAACGCCCACGACGTTTATCGCGCAATCACTCGTCCGCCTCAAACCCGGCACGACGAACGTCATCCAAGTGCGCGTAGAACTCGACGGCACGAACAAATCGCAAACGGTCAAAGTCGGTTTGCCCGCACTGCAAATTTCCGGTTCAGCGACCACCGATACGAACGGCGTGG
>JBJOPC010000044.1:0-8097 GCA_046050965.1 Verrucomicrobiota bacterium
CCTGTCCGTCGAGCGTGCCGCTGCCAGTCACCGCGATGTTCGTCTGCTCCAGCGCGTAAACGAACGGCGAGAAATTAAAAATCTCCACGCCCTGCCAGCGCGTGAACACGAGCGGATACGCATTGGTATCCGTGCTGAATTTCAATGTGGCGTTGGTCGTCACGAACAAGTTCACATTGTTCTTCAGCCAGATTGCGCCCGTTAGGAAATTTCCCGCCGGCACGACCACGCGTCCGCCGCCGCTCGCGCTGCAAGCGCCGATGGCGTTGGAAATCGCCGCCGTGCAATCCGTCACGCCGTCACCCACCGCGCCAAAACTCGTCACGGGAAAATCGTTTACCGGAAAAGTGGGCGGCACAATGCGCGCGAGAATTCCCGGCACTTGCGCCCACGCCTCGCCATTCGTCTGCGCGTGGATTTGCGCCGTCAGCAAGATTGCCAATCCTAAAATCAGTCCAAGGCTCGCAACTGTGGAGTGCGCGGGCATGACCGCGCTTTGGAACTGGGAGATACGTCTCCCAGTTCCAAAGCGGCGACGTGTCGCCGCACTCCAAAGCCTGCCGAGCAAGGAAACGATTGGAAAATTCCGGCGCATGGCCGACACTCTACGGCAAAATGTTCCCGAGTCAAAAATCCGTTGCCGTGCTAGTGCTTTTGAGCAGCGCACTGCTCGTCACACGGATTCACGCGAGTGTCGTCGCGGCGTGGGGTTATAATTCCGCCGGGCAAACCACCGTGCCACCGTCGCTCACGAATGCCACCGCGCTCGCGGGCGGTGCGTATCATAGCCTCGCGCTGCGCGCCGACGGCACGGTCGCCGCGTGGGGCGATAATTCTGCCGGGCAAACCAACGTCCCCGCGAACGCCACGAACGTCAGCGCGATTTCCGCCGGTTGGTTGCACAGCCTTGCGCTCCGCAGCAATGGAACTGTGATTGCGTGGGGCGACAACACTTACGGCCAGACCAGTGCACCCGTCGGCATCAGCTTCGCCGCCATTGCCGCCGGTTGGTTGCACAACCTCGCGCTCACGAGCAACGGCAACGTCATCGCGTGGGGCGACAACGGCTGGGGACAGACCACCATTCCCGCGAGTGCGACGAACGTCGTGGCGATTGCCGCTGGCCAAATGCACAGCCTCGCGTTGCGCGCCGACGGCACGGTCGTGGCATGGGGAAATAATTTTTACGGCCAAACCAACGTCCCGCTGAACCTCACGAACCTTGCCGCCATCGCGTGCGGCGCGTTTCATTCGCTCGCCCTCGCCAGCAACGGCGTGCTCGTCGCGTGGGGCGACAACGCTTTGGGGCAAACCAATCTCCCCGCGAATTTCACCAACGCCTCGCGGCTCGCGGCGGGCGGTGCGCACGGACTGACGGTGAATTCCACTTCGCTCGTAGCGTGGGGAAATAATTTCTACAACCAGACCAACGCGCCGTTCGCGTGGACGAACGTGCTCGCACTCGCCGCAGGCAGCTACCACAGCCTCGCGCTGCTGCCCGTGCCGACGCTTGCGTTCGCCCCGCCGCAACTCGGTGCAACTGGTTTGCAATTACAGTTGAACGGCGCAGCGGGCGTCGCGCCCGTAGTGATTTACGCAACGACAAATTTCTCGGACTGGCAAGTGGTGTTCACCAATCCGCCGAGCGTGGGCGCGATAAATTTTGTGGTTTCGGCGACGAATTCTCCGCGCCGTTTCTACCGCGCGCAGTCGCCTTAAGTTGGCGATGCAGTAAAGCGCAGTTCCCGCCCGTGCGTCTGTTCCCAGCGCAACGCCGCCTTCAGACAAGCCTCGCCCGCAAGTTCCGCGACGTGATCGAAAACTTTGGCCGACACCGCGCTCGTTGCCGCTGCGAACTCGATGGACTGAGCATTGCCCAGTGCCACCGGCCATGCGTGACAGTGCAATTCTTTGCTCGCTAGTTCGCCGCGTTGCCAGCGCAATTCACCTTCGCGCAACGTGAGTTTCATCCGTTGCACCCCGACTTTTTCCGCAAAAAAAACCATCGCGTCCCACAACTCACGCTCGCTGGGGCAACGTTCCGCTTCCAGCTCCAGCCAACTGCCGAGGCACAACGCGTAACGCGTTTCTTTCCGCAGTTGCGCCATGTTGCCCAGCGTGCCTTCCGGCGAAAACCATTCGCGCACCAGCCCCAACGACCGCGCGGAAAACATCAGCAGCAAAAACAAACAGCCCAGCAAAATCGGCGCGAGCCTCCCCTGCGACCAGAACACGCCGAACGCCATGAACAAACAAACCAGCGATACCGCGTAAAGTGTCAGCAACGTTTTGCGCCGCGAAAATCCTGACGCGAGCAAGCGATGGTGAATGTGCCGTTTGTCTGGACGAAAAATCGGCAAACCCTTCACTCCGCGCCGCAGAATCGCCAGCGTCACGTCCATAATCGGCAGTGCCAGCGCGAAAATCGGCGCGATTAACGCCGCCGCCACCGTGCCTTTTTGCGAACTTTGAATCGTCAACACGCCAATCAGAAAACCGAGGAAGTAAGCCCCGCCGTCACCCATGTAGATTTTCGCTGGCGGAAAATTGTAGTAGATGAAACCCAGCAGCGCGCCCGCCATCACCACGGCGACGAGGAAATAAAAATTCATCTGCCCCACGCCCGCGTAGCCGAGCAGACACATCAGCATGAACGCAATCCCGCCCGCCAGCCCGTCAATGCCGTCAATCAAGTTGATTAAGTTCGTGATCGCCACCAGCCAGAACACCGTGACAAAAAAACTGAACGCGCCGAGTTCCAGCGTCGTGTGCGTGAACGGATTCGTCACCGCACTCACCTCGATGCCCGCCAGACACACCGCCGATGCGATGACGACTTGCCCCAGCAGTTTCAGCCGCGCGCCGATGGGACGAAAATCATCCAGCAAGCCCATTGCGAACATCGCCAGCGAACCAAAAATGGTCACCCATTCGTTGCGGCCAATGGCATTGCGTCCCAAATAAATTCCACCTGCCAGCGGCACGACCAAAAACGCCGCCGCCAACGCGATGCCGCCGAACCGGGAAACTTCCGCGCCGTCCTGATTGCGCGCCTCCGTCGCTCGCCGCCGCGACAGCGTGGCGACCCATGGCCCCAATAGCCACACGACGACGAACCCCGCCGCCGCGTAAATCAGAATTGGACTGACCAGATGAAAATCCATGGGAATGTGTGCCGCGATGTTGCCCACCAGCCCCCGCGCCGCCAAGCGGTAAGTCAAATCGTCTTGGAATGTCTCCGCTCGTTCGCCGCGCCCAGCGTGTTATCAAAACACATGGCGATGTTGCGGATGAACAGGCGGCCGCTGTCGGTGATTTCCACGCCCGTCGGCGAGAGTTTCACGAGTCCGTCGGCGGCGAACGGCGCAAGCAAGGCGAGTTCCTTTTCAAAGTGTTGCTCGAAGTTGATGCCGAGCTTCGCGCTCATCGCAGCGAAATCAAGCGAGAGGTCGCACATGGCGCGCATGATGGTTTCGCGGCGGAGCTTGTCTTCGCCGGTCAGGAAATACGCGCGGTGCAGCGGCACGTTGCCCGCGTCCACGGCGGTTTGATACTGCGGGAGTTCCTTCTCGTTCTGCCAATAGGCGTCGGGGATTTGCGAGATGGCGCTCATGCCGAACGAGTAGATGTCCGAACCGGCGCGCGTGCTGTAACCCTGGAAATTCCGCTGCAATTTTTTCTCGCGCTGCGAAATCGTCAGCTCGTCGTTCGGCTTCGCGAAATGATCCATGCCGATATAGACGTATTGGTCGTCCGCCGTGAGCCGTTCGATGACGAGCTTGAGGACTTCGAGTTTGCTTTCCGGCGTGGGCAAAACTTGTTGCTCCAAAATTTTCTGCGACGGCTTGATCCACGGAACGTGTGCGTAGCTGAACACAGCGAGGCGGTCAGGCTTCATCTCCAGCACGGTGTCGAGCGTTTCGTTGAACGTCCCCGGCGTCTGATGCGGCAGGCCGTAAATCAAATCCAGATTGATCGAGCCGAAGCCTAGTTCGCGCATCCAGTCCATCGCCTGCTGCGTCATTTCGCGCGGCTGGATGCGGTGAATGGCCTCCTGCACCTTGGGATTAAAATCCTGCACACCCATCGAGGCACGGTTGAAACCAATCTCGCGCAGCGCAACCATGTGCTCGCGCGTCAGCCTACGCGGGTCAACTTCCACGCTCGCCTCGATGTCCGGCGCGAACGTGAAATGCTTGTGAATGATTTCACCGAGCCGACGGATTTCGTCGGGTCGCAGGAACGTCGGCGAGCCGCCGCCGAAGTGGAGTTGGACGGCCTTGCGACTTTTGTTCAAGCGCGGCGCGAGCGTGGCGACTTCGCGTGCGAGGTAGTCAATGTAGTCCTTGCCCTTGTCGTGATTGGTCGTGATGACGGTGGTGCAGCCGCAGAACCAGCAGAGCGTCTCGCAGAACGGGATGTGGAAATAAACCGAGAGGTCGCGCGGCGATTGGTTGTTAGCTTCAATCTTCGCGGCAAGTTGCGGCCACGCGATGGCGTCGGTGAACTTGGTGGCGGGCGGATAGCTGGTGTAACGCGGCCCGGCCACGTTGTATTTTTTCACCAAGTCCAAATCTACGTTCAGCGTTTTCATTTGAAACCCTTCACCGTTTCGACGAGGGCGGCGATGTTTTCCAGCTTCGCGCCGGGCGTGAGGCCGTGGCCGAGGTTGAAGATGTGGCCGGGGCGACCGCGCATGGTTTCTAAAATTTTCTTTGTCTCGGCGGTGATGACTTCGGGCGTGGCGTCTACGATGAGCGACGGCGGCAAGTTGCCTTGCAGCGCGATGTGCGCGGGAATTATTTTGCGCGCGTCTGCGAGCGAGGTTTGCCAGTCAATGCCGAGGACGTTCGCGCCGCTGGCGATGAGGTCGGGCCAGTTGCCATGCGTGCCGAGCGAGAAATTGATGACGGGAACTTTGCCGCCAAGGTTGGTGATGATTTGATCTGTCCAGCGGCCTGATGCTTCCTGAAATTCCGTCGGCGCGAGCTGACCGCCGTGGCTGTCGAAGATTTGCACGGCATCAACGCCCGTGGCAATTTGCATCTGCAAATACGCGGTGACAGCGGCGGTGAGCTTTTCCATCAGCGCGTGGAACAGCGCGCGGTCTTCGCGGAACAGTGCGAGGGCGCGGGTGTAATTTTCCGCGCTGCCGCCTTCCATCATGAACGTCGCGAGCGTCCACGGCGAACCGCTGAACCCGATGAGCGCGGTCTGTTCGCCGAGTTCGTTCCGCAACAGCCGCAGCGCGCGGTCAACGTAGCTCAACTTCTCGCAGACGTGTTCGACGGATAGTTTTTCCACATCAGCCTTGCTCGTGACGGCGAAATCCATGCCGATGCCGCCGGTCTCGCGGAAGCGATACGTCTGCCCGAGCGCTTCGGGAATCACGAGGATGTCGCTAAACAAAATCGCGGCGTCAAAGCCGAAACGGCGCACGGGCTGGAGCGTGACTTCGACGGCGAGTTCAGGATTCTGCACCAGCTGGACGAACGTGTAAGTCTCCTTGAGTTGGCGATATTCCGGCAGCGCGCGACCAGCTTGGCGCATGAGCCACACGGGCGGGCGGTCCACCGGCTGGCAGCGGGCGGCGTTGAGAAAGCGTTGGCGACTCGTCATCGGAAATGATTCTGACAGGCGCGCGCGCACCGCGCAAGATTCGCCAACCTGCCCGAGCCCGATTGGAACGACCGCCGCGTTGGGCTTGTCAGCCTCGTAGTTTTCCATACTCTCGCCCCATGAAACCTGTTCGCTGGACACCTCATGCGTTGCATGAACTTGCCAAGCGCGAGGTTGACCGCGACGAGGTTGATTTGACCCTGCGCTTGCCGGACGCCGTGATTCCCGCAACACCCGTGCGCACTTTTTTTCAACGCCGTTATCTGGACCACGCCCTTTCCGAAACCATGCTGCTGCGGGTGCTCGTGGAAGAAACGGAATTCGAGTTGGTGATTGTGACCCTTTACAAAACCTCCAAGTTGCAGAAGTATGAAACCGGTTCAAGCCTATGAAAATCCACTACGACAAGGAAACCGACACGCTCACCATCGCCCTCCGCGACGCGCGTGTGCGGGAGAGTGACGAAGTGCGCCCCGGAGTCATCGCCGACTTTGGGTTTGATGGCGGCGTGGTGGGTTTTGAAATCCTGCAAGCGTCCAAGGTCGTCGAGCAAACGCGTGAAATGCAGTTTGCCGTGGCCGATTAAGGGTTGCTTTGACGGTGCGTCCCTGCGGCGCGGTTGTTGTGCCAAAGAAAATAATTGCACAACCATCGCTACCAGTTTTTGCATGATTCCAGTGATGCTGACCAGATTGTCGAGTGAGATTTCCATACTTCCAACCTCGTAACGGGATAGCCCATCGTCAACCACGATTTGTTGAATTGTGCGGGTGGTAGCAGGTTTTACCGTCCGGCCTTGCGCTTACCCTTGCGATAGCTCACGGACTTGGCGTCCGCTGGCTCGCCGGACAGAGCGCGCTTCAGCTCCTTGATCTGGTCGCGGAGCAGCGCGGCTTTCTCGAACTTCAAATCGTTCGCGGCGGTGAGCATCTCGGCTTCGAGTTCGCGGATGGTTTCGGTGGCGTCGAAATTCCCGGCAGTCTCGCGCAGCAAGGCGTCCGCTTTGCGTGTCTCGACCTGGTGCGTGGACAGGCTTTCCTCCACCGCGCGCCGGACGCTCTGCGGCGTGATGCCGTGTTCGCGGTTGTAGGCGAGCTGGCGGTTGCGGCGATACTCGGTGACGGCGAGAAACTTTTCGATGCTCTGCGTCATCACGTCGGCGTAGAGGATGACTTCGCCGTTCAAGTGGCGCGCGGCGCGACCGGCGGTCTGAATCAAACTGGTTTCGCTGCGGAGAAAACCTTCCTTGTCCGCGTCGAGAATCGCGACGAGCGAAACTTCCGGCAAATCGAGTCCTTCGCGCAAAAGATTTATTCCGACGAGCACGTCGAACTCGCCTTTGCGGAGCGCGCGCAAAATCTCCACGCGTTCGATGGCGTCAATCTCACTGTGCAGGTAGCGCACGTTCACGCCGATGTCGCGCAGGTAATCGGTGAGTTCCTCCGCCGTGCGTTTGGTGAGCGTGGTGACGAGGATGCGTTCCTTGAGGTCGGCGCGTTTGCGGACTTCTTCGAGCAGGTCGTCAATCTGTCCCTTGAGCGGCTTCACCGTCACGCGCGGGTCAACGAGGCCGGTCGGGCGGATGATTTGCTCGGCGACTTTGCCTTGTGACCAGCCAACCTCGCGCGGCGTGGGCGTGGCGCTGACGTAAACGGTCTGCGTCTGG
Organism: Verrucomicrobiota bacterium; assembly: GCA_046050965.1. Classification (GTDB taxonomy): domain Bacteria; phylum Verrucomicrobiota; class Verrucomicrobiia; order Limisphaerales; family JAFMIX01; genus JAFMIX01. Next base: position 7,286 of record JBJOPC010000044.1, read on the forward strand.
ATGGCTTGGAATTCCAGAAAGTTCAACGGACGATTATCCAGCGCGCTCGGTAGGCGAAAACCGTGCTCGGCCAAAACCGATTTGCGCGAGCGGTCGCCCTCGAACATCCCGCCAATTTGCGAAACGGTGACGTGCGATTCATCCAGCACGAGCAAAAAATCGTCGGGGAAAAAATCAATGACCGTCGCGGGGCGCGAGCCGGGTTTGCGGTTGGCAATGTGGCGCGAGTAGTTCTCGATGCCCGAGCAGAAACCCATCTGCTCCATCATTTCGAGGTCGTATTCCGTGCGCTGCTTGATGCGTTGCGCTTCGAGCAATTTGCCGTCGCGCTCGAACTCCGCGATGCGCGTGCCGAGTTCCTCGCGGATGCTCAAGATGGCGCGCTTCATCTTGTCGGCGGTGGTGACGAATTGTTTCGCGGGGAAAATCATCGTGTTCGCGGGCGTCTCGATTTTCTCGCCGGTCAATGGCTCGAAGCGCGTGATGCGCTCGATGTCGTCGCCGAAAAACTCCACGCGCAGCGCGTCCTCGCGACCTGCGGGGCAAAGCTCCACCGTGTCGCCGCGCACACGGAATTGCCCGCGCTCGAACGCGATGTCGTTGCGCGTGTATTGCAAGTCCACGAGCCGCGACAAAAATTGTTCGCGCGACAACGCCAGCCCGACGTGCAGCGGGATGACCATCTGCTCGTAATCCTCCTTGCTGCCCGTGCCGTAGATGCACGACACGCTCGCGACCACGATGACATCGCGCCGCGCGAACAGCGAACTCATGGTCGAGAGCCGCATCCGCTCAATCTCTTCGTTGATGGC
>JBJOPC010000045.1:0-3984 GCA_046050965.1 Verrucomicrobiota bacterium
GTTCGCGCAGTTCGTAAAGAATCTCCTCGGTCTCGAACGTGGCGAGAATCGTCTCGATCAAAACCGTCGCGCGGATCGAGCCGCGCGGAATTTTCAGCGCATCCTGCGCGAAATTGAAAACGTCGTTCCAGAGCCGCGCTTCGAGATGGCTCTCCATCTTCGGCAGATAAAAATATGGGCCGCTGCCGCGCTTCAGGAGTTCGGCGGCGTTATGAAAGAAATACAAACCGAAATCGAACAGGCTGCCGGAAATCGGCTGACCATCCACCAGGACATGCTTCTCCGGCAAATGCCAGCCGCGCGGACGCACGAGCAGCGTCGCGGTCTTTTCATTGAGCTTGTATTGCTTGCCGTCGGGATTGCTGAACGAAATCGTGCGGCGCACGGCGTCGCGGAGATTCGCCTGGCCTTCGATGAGATTTTTCCACGTCGGCGAAGTGGCATCCTCGAAGTCGGCCATGAAAACCTTCGCGCCGGAGTTGAGCGCATTGATGACCATCTTGCGATCCACCGGCCCGGTGATTTCCGTGCGCCGATCCTGCAAGTCAGCGGGAATCGAAGCCACGCGCCACGACTTGTCGTCGCGGATGGATTTGGTCGCCGCGAGAAAATCCGGCATCGCGCCGCCATCAATTTCCTTCTGCCGCTCAACGCGACGGGCGAGGAGTTTCTGGCGCGTCGGCTCAAACTGGCGGCAGAGTTTTTCTACGAACGCGAGCGCTTCGGGGGTGAGGATTTCGGCCATCTGGTCTTCGACTTTTGCTTTTAGTTCCATATTAAAATTGCGGTTCAGAAAATTTTATTCCGTGCGCGTCAGCGACGGCTTTGTGGGTGACGTGTCCGTTCATCACGTTGATGCCGCCGATGAGCGCGGACTGTTTCTGGCACGCGTCGGCGAGGCCGAGGTCGGCGAGCAGTTCGACGTAGCGATGCGTCACGTTCGTGAGCGCCTGCGTGGCGGTGCGCGCGTAGGCACCGGGCATGTTGGCGACGCAATAATGCGTCACGCCCTCCTCGACATAGACGGGATCGTGGTGCGTGGTGGCGCGAGAGGTCTCGGCACAGCCGCCCTGGTCAATCGCGATGTCCACGAGCACGCTGCCGGGGCGCATGCGACGAAGCATCTCACGGCTGATGAGCTTGGGTGCCTTCGCGCCCGGCACGAGCACCGCGCCGATGAGCAGGTCAATGTTCGGCATCAATTCCATCAGATGCGTTTCGTTCGAGTAAAGCGTGTGCGCCGTGTGGAGCGTGATGTCGAGAAAACGCATCCGTTCCAGATCCACTTCGAGAATGGTCACATCCGCGCCGAGTCCCTGCGCCATGCGCGCGGCGTTGACGCCCGATGCGCCGCCGCCGATGACAACGACTTTGCCGGGCAACACACCGGGAACGCCGCCGAGCAACGTGCCGCTGCCGCCAAAATGTTTCGCGAGAAAATAGCCGCCGACGAGAATGCTCATGCGCCCGGCGATTTCGCTCATCGGTTCGAGCAACGGCAGGCGACGATTGACCTCGATGGTTTCGTAGGCGATGCAGGCCGCGCCGGATTTTTGCAGGGCGTCGGTGAGAGATTTATTCGCTGCGAGGTGAAGGTAGGTGAAAAGAATTTGGCCGCGTCGCAGCAAGGGATATTCAGCAGGCAAAGGTTCTTTGACCTTCACAATCAAATCGGCGCGCGCAAAAACTTCGGCGTGGGAATCCACAAGCGTGGCACCCGCCACTTCATATTCAGCATCGGGATAACCCGCACCGACGCCCGCGCCGCGCTCGACGACAACTTGGTGACCGCGTTTGACCAGTTGATACGCCCCGGACGGCAGCATGGCGACACGATACTCCTGCGCTTTGATTTCTTTCGGCAGTCCGATGGTCATAAAACCTCCTGCACTGATGATTACTTGGTTCGCTGAATCCAAGCAATCGTCTTCTCGGCTAACTTGTCGAAGGCGGTGACGCATTGCTCGAGGTGTTCTTCCTTCGTGTCCTCGATTTTGTTGTGACTAATGCCGTGCAGGCTTTGGACGAACAGCATCACGGTCGGCACGCCCGCTGCCGCGACTTCAGCGGCGTCGTGCAACGGGCCGCTCGGCAAGCGATGCACTTGGCCGCAAGTTTCGGAAATGGAATCCGCGCAAAGTTGAATCAAGTCGGGATGGAACGGGCGTGGCGCGATTTGCCAGAGCCGCTCCCACGAAGCTTTTACGTTGCCTTCCTTCGCAAATTTTTCACTCGCGGCTTTGGCTTCGGCTAACATTTTTGCAAGCGTGGCTGAATCAAGATGACGTTGATCCAGCGTGATGCGGCATTCCTCGACGACGCTGGTGACGATGCCAGGCTTCGTGGTGCAAGAGCCGATGGTGCAAACGCCGTTGCCGCTGCGCTCGGCGATTTTGTAAATCTCGGAACTCATTTTTGCGGCGGCGAGAAAGGCATCCTTGCGGCGGTTCATCGGTGTGCTGCCAGAGTGCGCGGCCTGCCCGTGAAACGTAATTGCGTGACGCTCCACGCCGAACGTGCCGAGCACCGCGCCGAGCGGCAAATCCAAATCGAGCAACACCGGCCCTTGCTCGATGTGCAATTCAATATAGGCCGCCGCATTTTTCAATTCCGCGCCAGAATCTTTCACACGCTCGAAATCAAGACCCACTTTTTTCAAAGCGTCAGGTAGCGCGATACCCTGCTTGTCCACGAGACCGCGCGCCTCGTCCAAATTCAAATTGCCGGAGCAAGCCGACGAGCCGAATAGACTTTTTCCGAAACGCGCGCCTTCTTCATCCGCCCAATCCACAAGGCGAATCGTCACGGGCGGTTTGCCGGAATATTGCGCGTTGATGCGCCGCAAAAGCTCGATGCCCGCGACGACATTCAGGCAGCCATCGAGCCAGCCGCCGTTCGGCACGGAATCAATGTGACCGCCGATGAGCAGGCATTTGTCCGACTCACCGCGCAAGGTCGTCCACAGATTTCCCGCTGCGTCGCGATGAATTTCCACGGGCAACGCTTCAAGTTTTTGCTGAAACCACGCGCGCGCTTTGAGCCATGTCGGCGTGAACGCCACGCGTTGCGCGCCGTTTTCGTCGCCCGTGAGTGCGCGGAGTTCCTTGAGTTCGGCGACCGTCCGTTTGGCATTGAGAAGTGCGCTCATAGTTTGAAGTCGCGGGCATCTTTGCCCGAAAAAAAAATCGGACAAGCAAAAATAGTTGTGGCAATCGTTTCGCCGCCGCGCTAGAAGTTGGCCGTCACAAGCAGAGGAGAACGCAGCAGAAACCAAGGAGACATCTATGCCCACGCTCGCCACCATCGTTGACGGACTCAAACTACCCAACCCTTTCATCATCGGCTCCGGCCCACCCGGCACGAACCTCAACGTCATTTCGCGCGCCTTCAAGGAAGGCTGGGGCGCGGTCATCGCCAAGACGGTCAGCCTCGACGCGTCGAAGGTCGTCAACGTCACGCCGCGCTACGGCAAGCTGCACTCCACCGACGGCAAGGAAGTCATCGGCTGGGAAAATATCGAACTCATCAGCGACCGCCCGTTCAAGTTGTGGGAGGATGAATTCAAGAAATGCAAGGACATGCACCCCGACGGCATCCTCATCGCGAGCATCATGGAGGAATATGAACAGAGCCGCTGGGTGGAACTCGTCGAACGCTCACAAGCCTGCGGCGTGGATGCGTTTGAACTCAACTTCTCCTGCCCGCACGGTTTGCCCGAACGCAAGATGGGCGCGGCGATGGGTCAAGACCCGGACATCCTCGAAGAAGTTTGCGGCTGGGTGAAAGGCGCTTCCAAAATTCCGTTCTGGGCAAAGATGACGCCGAACATTACGCACATCGAAGACCCGAGTCGCGCGGCGTTGCGCGGCGGTGCGACCGGCCTCGCAGCCATCAACACCATCCGCAGTGTCGTCGGCGTGAATCTCGATACGCTCCGGCCTGAACCGAGCGTGGAAGGTTACACGACGCCGGGCGGTTATTCAT
>JBJOPC010000046.1:0-10731 GCA_046050965.1 Verrucomicrobiota bacterium
AATCACGACCAAGTCATCCTTGCGTTGCCACCGTGGACGCAGGAAGTAGCGTTGTTTTATCTCGGCGACCGTTATCTCGTGCCGCCGCTGTTCGCACCAGATGCGAACGCCGCCGAAGCCGGATTCCACCGTGCCGTCGGCGAAGCCACTTACGCGCGGCTTGACGCCAAGCCCACGTGGGTTTTGGACAGCCTCGACTACTACGCTGCGCCCAGTGATTACGAAATGGTCGCGCGCTTTCCGGCGTCACGCCAACGTCCCGACGATGGCTCGCGTCCCGAACTGACCCGCCACGCCTTCGCCGGAACGAATTCCGCCCGCAGCGTGACCTTGTATCGTCGCCGCGAGTGAGGATTTATTTCAACGACGGATTTTCCTTCACCACCACCAAACGTCCGCTGTCTCCGCCGGGTTCCGCTTGCCGGATGAAGAGTCGCGCCACTGGAGCGTTGGAGCTTTGCTGCGCAGGATAGAATTGCTGCAGCACCGCGAATGCGTGGGGAAATTCCGGTAGTGCGCCGTCTCGTTCACGATTTCACTTTGCGGATGATAACGGCTCAACTCGTCCAACACCGCCATCTGCGTGCGCAACGTCGGGTCAGAATGTATGTTCACGTTGCCCTGCGTCCGATGGATGTTCCAAACCAACGCCAGCGTCACTACCAGCAAAGCCAGCGCGTGACCACCCGCCAAAACTCGACGCCACGCCGCGTTTCGGATTAAGCTATAGGCGAACCACACCAGCGCGAAGCCGCAAAACCAAGTGGCGTTGTAGTAATGCGGATGCCCGCCCGTGTGCGTAACGCCGTTTAAAAACGTTTGGAACACCAACGCCAAGCCCGCCACCATAATTGTCCCGCCGCGCGCGGGGATTTTATTTGAGATGGTTTCGTCATTGCGGTTCACGGCTCGTTGATTCCTAGTTCGCGCAACTGCGCCTGCGCCTGCGAATAATTTGGCTGCAACTTCAACGCCGCGCGCAGGTGCGGCACGGCTTCCTCGCGCCGTCCAAGTTGGCGCAGCGCGAACGCAAAATTATTGTGCGCCTCCGCGTAGTCCACGCGCAACGCCAACGCCGCTGCAAAATGCGGCAGCGCATCCGCGAATTTTCCCTGCGACGCCAGCGCCACGCCCAGATTGTTCTGCGCTTCGGCGTTCGCGGGATTTAATTTTAACGACTGTTCAAATTGCTCCATGGCGGCGGCAGGTTGCCCGCTCATGCCGAGCAGCGCGCCGAGATTGTATTGCGTCTGCGCGTCGTCCGGCGCGAGTCGCAGCACGGTGCGATACTCGGCGATGGCGTCGGGAATTTTCCCCAGCGCGGCCAGCGACCGCGCGAGTTCGCGATGAAACGTCGCCGTGTTCGGCCCGGCCAATTTCGCAGCGTCCAGCCCCGCTGCCGCCTCGTCCGTGCGACCAAGTTTCAGCGCGACCGTCGCCAAATTAAAACGCGTCGTGGCGTCGTCCGGCTCGATGGCCAGCGCGCGATGATAACAATCCTCCGCCTCCGCCCATTGCTGCCGCGCCACGAACGTCGCGCCGAGATTGTTCAGCGCGCGGGCGTCGCGCGGATTCAACGCGAGCGCAGTCTGAAATTTCTCCGCCGCTTCCGCGAACTGGTTGCGCGCCAGAAACACCGCGCCGAGATTGATCAGCACCGCCGCCGAGTTCGGTTCGACCTGCAATGCGCGCGACAAATTCGTGAACGCCTCGTCCACGCGCCCCTGATCAATCAGCACGGAACTCCAGTTGTTCAACGCCTCGGCATAATCTGGTTTCAGTTTCAGCGCGGCCTGATACAACGCCACGCCACCCGCCTGATCGCCTGCTTCCGCGAGCACCATGCCAAGATTGTTTTGCGCGAGCCAGCAGCGCGGATTTTTCACCAGCGTGTCGCGCCACAGGGTTTTCACGTCGTAATAAATATGCGCTTGCCGCCACGTCAGCATCGCGAGCGCGAGCGGCAACGCGCTGAAAATAATGCGCGCAGGCAACCGACTCAACCCCGCAGCCGCCAGCACGATTAAACCCACGCTCGCCAGATATTGAAAATGATCCGCCACGAACGAGAAGCGCATCGGATACACGTTCACAAAACCCAGCGCGGGGAAAAGTGTCCCTGCGAAAAACAAAACTGCCACCAGCGGGCCGCGGCCAATTTTATTTCGCGCAAACCACAACGCCGCGACCACGCCGCCCGCCGCCGCCGGGAACAGCCATTGCCACCACACGCCCGTGCTGATTTCCCAGCGCGAGTAGATGAACGCGAGGTTCGCCGGCCAAATAATTTTGCCCGCGTAAAACCACACCGCGCGCCCGGCTATCAGCACCCGGTCAAAAAAACTCAACGCCCATTCGGCGCCCACCGCACCGACGGTGTGCTGCTCCATGTGCGCGGTGTTCAAGCCCAGCGCGAGGCCGAGCGCGAAGAACGGCAGTGTCGGCCACACGTCGCGCGCGGTAAGCCGCCCATTTTTCCACCACGCCACGAGCAACAACGCCGCCGGCAGCGAACACGTCACGGTCTTGCTCAACAGCGCGCAAACAAACAAGCCGAGCGCGGCGAAATACCAGCGCAGCGGCGCAGTTTTGAGTGTTGAGTTTTTAGTTTTTAGTTTTGAATCGCCGCGCGACTTGGCCTGAAGTCTATGGCCTATGGTCGCATCGTCTTTCCCCCGCCACCACGCCAGTGCCGCGGCGAAATAAAACACCGCGCTCAAAACATTTTTTCGCTCCGTCACCCACGCCACGGATTCCACGCCGACGGGATGCAGCGCAAAAATAATTGCCGCGAGCGACGCGGCGGGAATTTGCAGCCGCACCAGCAATCGCCACAGCAACCACGCTGCGAGCGCGTGGAGCAGCAGGTTGTCGAAATGAAAACCGAACGGACGAAGTTGCCACAGATGATATTCGAGCCAGAACGTGGAATGGACGAGCGGGTAATATTGCGGCGTCGCACCCGGCTCGGCCCAGATGCGCGCCAAGCCATGCGCGTCGCGCAGCGTGGCGTTCTGCGTGACGTAATCGTCGTCGTCCCAGATGAACCCGGCGCGCAACGCGGGCAAATATGCCACGACAAGTAGCAACGCCAACAGCGCGGCGGCGAGCCAAGTGGATTTGCTAAATTTGTTTTGGACGGCGGTCATTGGATGGGAACGCCGAGCATGCGCAGTTGTTCTTTGGCGGCGACAAAATCCGGTTGCAACCGCAACGCGGTGAGCAGGTGCGGCACGGCTTCGTCGCGCCGCCCCAACGGCAGCAGCGCGCTGGCGAGTTGAAAATGCGCGTCGGCGTCGTTGGGCATCGCCGCGAGGACAAGTTGAAATTCCGCGATGGCGTCCGCCGCGCGCCCGGCCATCGCGAGTGCGAGCGCCAGATTTTTTCGCGCCGCGAGGTCGTTCGGTTGCAGGCGCAACGCTTCCTGAAATTCGCCGATGGCCGACGGCCAGTCGCTCTGCACCGCGAGCGCGTTGCCTAAATTAAAATGCGAACTCGCGTCGCGCGGACGCAACTGCACCGCGCGCCGCAGCATCGCCACGCCGTCGGCGACGTGGCCTTGGAGGACGAGCGCATTGCCGAGGTTGTTGAGCGCGTCAGGATAATCAGGTTGCAGCCGCCGCGCGCTCTGAAATTTTTCCACGGCCTCGTCCACGCGCCCGACCGCCGCGAGCGCGCTGCCGAGACTGACGAGCGTGGCTGGTTCGCCCGGCGCGATTCGCAGCGCGTGTTCGAGGCTGGCGATGGCTTCTGCCGCGCGACCTTGGTGCGCGAGCGCGTTGCCGAGATTGTTCAACGCTTGCGAATTGTCCGGGTAAATCCGCAGCGCGTGCTCATAGAGTTCAACTGCCTCGTTCCAACGTTGCGCGTCGGCGCGGACGCGACCGAGACTGTTCAGCGCGGCCCAGTTCTCTGGCATCACCTCAAGCGTGTGGGTGAACAGCGTCTCCGAGTTGCGCCAGAATTTCAGTTGCGCCGCCGTGCGCCACGCGAGCGCGGACAAAATGAAAACTGCGCCCGCAAATAAAATTCCGCGCGGCAATTTCCACCGTGCCAATAGTTCCGCCGCGCCCCACACCACAGCGACGAGCAAACCAATCGTCGGCAAATAAACGAACCGATCCGCCATTGCCTGCGCGCCCGCCTGCACGATGCCGATGACCGGCACGAGCATTCCCACGAACCAAAACCAGCCGACCGCTGCAAACCGAAACCGCCGCGCGCTCCAAACCGCCAGCGCGCCCAACGCCACGAACAGCAACGCCGCCGCCGCCACCTGCCCCGGCGACCAGCGTTGCGCGAGCAGATACGGCAACGCTAAATCCGTCGGCCAGAAAATTTTTCCAAGATAGCGCGCGTAGGAGACGAAAGCGTTGCCCAACCGCTCGCTCACCGGCAATCGCGCAAACGAATCCACCGCGCCCGCCGCCGCTTGCAACTTCACCGTCAGCACCGCGAACAATCCCGTGAGCGCGAAGAAGGGAATTTTCTCGGTTAAAAGTTGAAAGCGTTTAAGCGGCCAGTAATCGAGCAGTAACAAAACGAACGGCAGCGTTACCAGCATCGGTTTGCTCATCAAGCTGCATGCAAACCAAACCAACGCGCGAACGTAAAAGACTTTGGACTTTGGACTTTGGACTTTGGACTCCCCAACGTAGCGCGCGTAAGCCAGCAGGGAGAGCAAGCCGAACATCGCGCTCAACACATCGCGCCGCTCACACACCCACGCTACCGATTCCACGCGCAACGGATGCAGCGCGAACAACGCCGCGACGAACGCACTACGCCAGTGTTCACCCGTCATGCGCCGCAGCAGCAGGAACACCAGCGCACCGTTCACCGCGTGGATGACGGCGTTAACCAAATGCGCCACGCCCGCGCCGTGGCCGAACAATGTCACGTCCGCCATGAGCGAAACCCAGGTGAGCGGAAGCCAGTTGCCGAAGAAGCCGGTGGTGAACGCCCAGCGCAGCCCCGCCCACGTCAGACCGGCTTGGACGTGCCAGTTGTCCGTGATGTACTCCGGGTCGTCGTAGCTGGTGAATTCAAAACCGCGCACCGGCCAATAAACCGTCAGCGTAACGCCGACCAGCAACAGTGCGATCAGCCAAGCGGATTGCCACCACGCAGAGTTGGACGCGGCGCGAACCAAATCAGACCGGGGCGCGGGCTGAATTCGGGGGCGTGTTTTGGTGGCCATGAGGATTGTTCGCGGCAGTAAATCACGCGCCCCAAAGCAGACAAAGCAGAAAGTTCACAGCCGCCTGCGCCCGCAATTTTTCCACAGCTCGACGCGCCAAAATCTTTGGAAAACATTTTTTGACAAACCGAAACTCGCCGGTATTCTCTCCGCCGCTGGATGGGGTCTTAGCTCAGTTGGTAGAGCACCACAATGGCATTGTGGGGGTCAAGAGTTCGAACCTCTTAGGCTCCACCATCCTTCGCCCTTCGCTGCGCTCGGGCTTCGGCTCGGCAGGCCAGTTGGATTCGCAGCGAAGGGCGAAGGATGCCGCGCTGGAGCGCGCAGCGCGTAAGCGGGCCGAACGCACCGAAACGCACAGACGATGAACTTCACTTACGTCTACATCCTCCAAAGTGAATCCACTCCTGACACGTTCTACACCGGCCGCACCGCCAATCTCCGTTCCCGTTTAGCCAAGCACAACGAAGGCGCAGTTCCCCACACCAAAAAATTTCGTCCGTGGAAAATCAAAACCGCCGTTGCCTTCAGCGTTCCACAAAAAGCCCTCGACTTTGAACGCTACCTGAAGTCAGGTTCTGGCCGTGCCTTTGCCCAGAAACGTCTCTAAACTTTTCCCATGCGCCCACTCCGAGCTTTGTTGATTTACCTCGCGGTGGTTTTTCTTGGCGGCGCGCTCCTTGCCCCGTGGCTCTGGCAACTCGCGCAGACAGGCGCGCAACATTTTCCCTCGCTCCAAAACACCGCCGCGCAACCGTTCCATCGCTACCTCCACCGCGCGCTGCTCGCGCTCGCGCTGCTCGGACTTTGGCCGCTCGTCCGGCAACTCGGCCTGCGCCATCGCCGCGACCTCGGCCTCGTGCGTTTCTCCGGCAATGGAAAAAATCTGCTCACCGGCCTCACGCTCGGCTTCGGCTCGCTCGCACTCGTTATCGGCTTCGCGCTGTTCGGTCACGCGCGCGAATTTAGCCACGACCTCACCGCCGCGTTGCTGGCGAAAGCTTTTTTCAAAGCCGCCACCACGGCGGCGGTCGTTGCGCTGCTGGAAGAAATTCTATTTCGCGGCGGCGTGTTCGGCGGACTACGACGCGTGTTGAACTGGCAGTTCGCGCTCGGATTGAGCAGCGGCGTGTTCGCGCTCGTGCATTTTTTCCAGCGCGCGGAACTCGTGGGCGCGGTCAACTGGAGCGCGGGTTTACGGCTACTGCCCGCGATGCTCGCAGGTTTTCTCGATGTGCAAAAACTGCTGCCCGGCTTCGGCAATCTCGCACTCGTCGGCGCGCTGCTCGCGCTCGCTTACCAGCGCAGCGGCAATCTCTGGCTCGGCATCGGCCTGCACGCGGGTTGGATTTTTTGGCTGAAATTTTCCGCCGTCGTCACGCCCGTCGTGCCGGGCGCGCGCGTTTGGTTCTGGGGCAGCAGCCAACTCATTGACGGCTGGCTCACGCTCGGCGCGTTGCTGCTGGTGTTGGCGTTGTCCGGGAAATTATTCCCAGCGCAAATCAAAACTTCCCGGCGATGAGCGAGGCAGAGCGCGACAACCAAAGTTGGGCGGACGCCGCGCTGCATTTTATTTTCCCTGAAGTCTGCCAGCTCTGCACCGAACAACGCGCGACCGCCGCCGAGGGTTACGTCTGCGCCGAGTGCTGGCGCGGTGTGCGGTTCATCCGTCCGCCGTTTTGCGAACGCTGCGGCTTGCCGTTTGATGGCGCGATTACGACGAAGTTTGACTGCACAAATTGCAGCGAGCTGGATTTGTTTTTCAGCTATGCGCGCTCTGCTGTTGCTGCAAAAACGGTCACGCTCGAAGTCATCCACCGTTTTAAATACCAGCAGGCGCGCTGGTTCGAGCCGTTCCTCGCCGACTTGCTCATCCGCGAAGCCAAACCCGTGCTCGCGCAAACGAAATGGGATTTCATCGCGCCCGTGCCGTTGCACTCGGTGAAATTCCGCGAGCGCGGTTTCAACCAAGCCGAGTTGCTCGCGCGCGGTTTGAGCGCGGCCACGGGAATTCCACTGCACACCCAACTGCTCGTGCGCGCCGAACCCACGCGCACACAAACCTTGCTCACCCGCGACGAACGCGCCGCGAATGTCCATCGCGCGTTCACCGCCGCGCCCGGTCTCGCGCTGCACGGCGAACGCGTTGTGCTGGTGGACGACGTGTTCACGACCGGCGCAACCACGAACGCCTGCGCCCGCGCGCTCAAACGCGCCGGGGCGAGCGAAGTTTGCGTCTGGACAGTCGCGCGCGGTTTGTAGAAAGTTTCCACCGTTCAAAATGCCGAAACGAATTGAGTTCAGCCTGTCCGCCGCGCTTCACCGCCGGACAACTCACAATTAAAAACTCAAAACCAAAAACTTCCCCGAAATGAGCACGACCAAATTTCACAAGCAACTTCTCGCCGGCGACCTCGTCGTTTCCACCGTGGAACCCGCGCTCACGCCGCCGGTGTTCGACGGCGACACCGTGTTCGCCAAGAAGCCCAAGATGAGTTCCGGCAAATCCAAGAAAAATGAAATGCCCGAAGGTCTCTGGACCAAATGCCCGGAGTGCGAGGCGATGATTTTCGACAAAGAACTCGACGACAATCTCAAGGTCTGCGCGAAGTGCGATTACCATTTCCCCATCGGCTCCCGCGAGCGCGTCCACTCGCTCGTCGAGACTTGCTCCTTCGAGGAGATGGACGCCGCGATGATCAGCGTGGACAAACTTGGTTTCACCGGCGCGGCTTCCTACAAAGACAAGCTCACGTCCAACTGGAAGAAAACCGGTCTCAAAGACGCCGTCATCACCGGCCTCGGCAAAATTGGCGACCACCGCGTTGCGCTCGGCGTGATGGACTTCAAATTTCTCGGCGGTTCCATGGGCGCGGTCGTGGGTGAGAAACTCACGCGGCTCATTGAAGCTGGAACGCAGAAAAATTTGCCGGTCATTATTATTTCCACCAGCGGCGGCGCGCGGATGTATGAAGGCATGTTGAGCCTGATGCAAATGGCCAAGACCTGCGGCGCGCTCGCTTATCACGCACAAGCCAAGCTGCCGTTCATCAGCATTCTCACGCACCCGACGATGGCGGGCGTGATGGCCAGTTACGCCAGCGTGGGCGACCTCATCCTCGCCGAACCACGCGCGATGATTGGCTTCGCAGGCGCGCGCGTCATCAAAGACACCACACAAGCCGAACTCCCGCCCGGTTTTCAAACTTCTGAATTTCTCCTCGACCACGGCCTCATTGACGCCATCGTGCCGCGCAAAGAAATGAAGGCGCACCTTATCAACTACCTCGACTTCCTGATGACGGCGAAGCAAGCGGCGGCGAGTTGAAGTTCCGATGAACCGCCATCTGCGAGCCACAACCGTTTGGATTCTTGCGGCTAGTTTTTTGGCAGCGGTGTTCTATTTCAAAGGGAGCGGCCCCATTGGCGTAGCCATCGTAAGTTTTCCGCTCGCCCTATTTGGTGGCGCAATCAAGTTAAGCAAGACCAACATGACCGCCGGCTGCACACTGACCGGACTCGTTGCCGCGTTGGCATTTGGAATCTACAACTACTATCAAGCTTTCTATGTCCACCTTGGCGGTGAAATGGATGCGCTCGCCATGCTCATGGTTCCACTCGTGCAATCTGTTATCGGCATCTTTGTTTTAGCCATTGCATTTTTGGAATGGATGGCGTTCAGAAGCGAGAAACAAGAAAGATAACTGCGAAGCTACCGTCCGCCACAACTGCATTGCTAAAACCTGCGCGGCAAACGGCGCGCTAAACTTTCCCCTCGCGCCCGACGCGCACTTCCACGCGGTAAGAAATTTTCACGACCAAATCGCCGCGCCCGCCTTGCAGTTTGGGCAAGCCTTCACCCTTCACACGCAGCACCGCGCCGCGTCCGGTTCCACGCGGGATTTTCAAACGCACGGGCGAACCGCTCGCGCCGGGCACTTGTTCCTCGCCGCCCTCTTTGGCGCGCTCGGCCTTGAGCTTGTATTCAAAATGCAAATCCGCGCCGCGCACTTTGAATCGAAAATGCGGCAACGCCTTTAAGCGCAATTCCACGATGCCACCGGCGAACGTGCCCGTGCGCGCCAACTCAAACTTCGCGCCCGGCGCAGTTCCGGCAGGCACGACGAGTTGGTATATCTCCACGCCATCAGGATTCGCCGGGTCGTTGATGCGAATCTCACGCGTCGTCCCGCGCAGGAAATTTTCGAGCGGCAGCAGCACGTCTTGCACGACGTTCTTTTTGATTTTGCCGACGTGTTTGGCCGTGGGCGCTTTCTCGGCCACCGCGAGTTCGGTGTCGTAGGCGCGGCGGCGCGCGGGGTCACCGAGGATGGAGTAAGCGGCGTTAATCTGCTGCGTGCGGGCGACGGCTTCGCGCGAGCGCGGATTCACGTCGGGATGAAATTTTTTGGCGAGCAAACGGTAGGCGTCGCGGATTTGCGCCGCCGAAGCCTCGCGGTCGAGGCCGAGGGCGGTGTAATGAGTTGAGTCAGGTCGTTGCACGGTTCTCAATTATTTAAGCATGGAACGATTGTAAAACACGAAAAGAAAATGCGAAAAACTTGAAGCGTGGTCAACTGCCGCAAATCTTCGGCCACGGCGCGTTTGAAATCGGGTAGGGCAAAGCTGTCGCTGTGCCGGGTGCGCGCAGCCAACGCGGCAGCGTCGCCCTACCAAAACGCCGCCGCAATTTTTCTTTGCCCGCGCGCGGCTTTGCATGAGACTTCGCCCCCGTGCGAGCCATTGGCCATCTTGAAGACGCAGCCGCCGCAAAGTTGTTCGGCGATTTCCTATTCGTGCAGGGCGTCGAGAACCACGTCGAGGACGACCCCGGTCACGGCTGGGCGGTCTGGGTGGAAAACGAAGACGACCTCGAACGCGGCGAGCGGTTGCTGCGCGAATTCCACGCCGCGCCCACGCACCCGCGTTTCCGCGCGCAGGCCAGCAGTGCCAACGACCTCCGCGCCAAACGCGAAACTGCCAGCCGCGCGTCCAATCGAAAATACTACTTTCGCCAAGCCAAACTCCTCTGGTATCAACTCGGTTTCGGCCCCATCACCACGCTGCTGACGCTCGCGAGCTTGGCAGTTTCCAGCGGGGTGTTGCTCGCATGGCTTGGCCATTCCGCGCCGTGGCTCGACTGGTTTTTCTTCAGCGTCTATTCACGCACCTTGCCGGAAATTCGTCACGGCGAAGTCTGGCGTTTGTTCACGCCGATGTTCATTCACTTCAGTTTTTTCCACATCTTTTTCAACCTGCTCTGGCTGCGTTCGCTCGGCACGATTTTGGAAACCCGCGAAGGCTCGCTGCGTTTTTTTATTTTTGTGCTCGTGCTCGCCGCGCTCTCGAACGGCGCGCAATACTTGTTAGCCGGCCCCAATTTCGGCGGCATGAGCGGCGTGATCTACGGACTCTTCGGCTACGTCTGGGTGCGCGGGCGGCTCGACCTCACCTGCGGTTTTCACGTCCCGGAATACATCGTCGTCCAGATGCTGGTCGGCTTCGTCGTCTGCTGGCTCGGCGTCATCGGT
>JBJOPC010000047.1:0-25492 GCA_046050965.1 Verrucomicrobiota bacterium
GAAGGAGGAAGTGGACATCTACGAGGTCAACCTCACCAAGCTCGCCACACAGTTCATCGAATACATCGAGCTGATGCGCGAGTTCGACTTGGAAATCGCCGGTGAGTTTCTCGTGATGGCGTCCACGCTCATGTATATCAAGAGCCGCGAACTCTTGCCCGTGGATCAGCAGGTCGAGGTGGAAGGCGAAGACGACGAGGCCGACCCGCGCTGGGAACTCATCCGCCAGCTCGTCGAATACAAAAAATTCAAAGACGCCGCCGGAAATCTGCAAACGCTCGAAGCCCGGCAGGAAAATATTTTCCCGCGCCTGCCCGGCAAGCTGGAGTTCGCCAGCGAAACGCCCGCGCCCAAGCCGGACGTGTCCGTGTTCGACTTGCTCAACGCCGTCAACGGCATCCTCAAACGCTTCGTCGCCCGCGACAGTTCGCGTGACGTGTTCGAGGACAAATGGACGGTCAGCGAAAAAATCGAGAGCATCGTCAAGGTGCTCGCCGAACGCGGGCGCATCAAGTTCGCCGAACTGTTCGAGGACGCGAGCAGCCGCAACGAAGTCATCTGCACCTTCCTCGCCGTGCTGGAACTCATCCGCCTCAAGCAACTCGCCTGCGCGCAGTCCGAAGATTTCGGCGACATTGACATCACGCGCGCCGCGACTTTCAACGGCACGTCGGCGATGCCTGCGCAAGAAGTTGCGCCCGACGCGCCAAGCCCAACGCCTCAAGCCTCGTAAAAAATGGAACTCAAATTCATCCTCGAATCGCTCCTGTTCTCCGCGCAAAAACCGCTGTCGCCCGCCGAGCTGCGCGAGATTCTCACCAACGCCGCCACCGCCGAGGACGCCGACGCCGTCGCGAAAACTTTCAAGAAGGTTAAGGACGGCGAACTCACCGCCGCGCTCGAAGCCCTCGCGGCTGACCACGAAGCCGCCGCGCGCAGTTACCGGCTCGCGTGTGTGGCTGGCTCGTGGCAATTCGTCACGCAGCCCGATTTCTCGCCGTGGCTCAAGGCGTTCGTGGGTATCAAAGCGCGTCCGTCGCGACTCTCCGCGCCCGCGTTGGAGACACTCGCCATCATCGCTTATCGCCAGCCCACCACGCGTGCCGAAGTGGAGCAGATTCGCGGCGTAGCCGTGGATGGCGTGATGCAGACCTTGCTCGAACGCGGCCTCGTGGAAGTGACCGGTCGCGCCGAAGTCATCGGTCGCCCGCAGACTTACGGCACGACGGCGTTGTTCCTCGAATACTTCGGCCTGCGTTCGCTCGAAGATTTGCCCGCCGCCGATGAGTTGCGGAAAATTGTCGTGGAGAAACCGCCCGCGCTCGTCACCACCGACCCCGGCCTCGCCACCGCGCCGCCGGAGGAACTGGCGTTGGCCAACGAAGCCGCCGCCCCTGCCAGCGGGGAATCCCCGGTGTAAGTTTTACGGGCGCGCCCTGTGTTCGCCCGCCGCTAAACCTGTAGCCTGCCTGCGGGTCAAACTTTCCCGTCCGTCAACCAAGCGGGAAATGGTTTGTCTTTTTTGGCCGTGGCGACTATTTACTTCGCCGCCTGCCGCAATTCTGCGGTGCAAAAAAAGGGTCAACCAATCCCCCCGTCTGCCATTGCGCGTGAATTATTTTTCCGCGCGGCGGTGAGCTTTAATTGAATTTTGAAAATACCGCTTATGAAACTAACTGTTGTGAAAAACAAACTGACCGCGTTGGGTCTCGTTGCCGCCGCCTTGCTCCTCGCGCGTCCGGCGTTCGCCGCCATCGGCACACCGGTGGTCATTGGCCGCAACAGCAGCACCAACGCCAGCACCACGCTCGCGGTCACTGTCCCGGCGGGCGGCGTCGCGGTGGGCAACACCATCCTCGTCACCTTCGCCATGGATCCGACGGCGGGCAACGCGACCGTGGCCGACACCGGCGGCAACACCTACACGCTCGACCGCGCCATCACGAACGGTTCCGTCACCACGGGCGTAAAAACTTACGTCTTCTCCGCGCCCGTCACCACCGCACTCACGGCGGGCAACACCATCACCGTCACTTTCCCATCCACCGCGTCGAAGGCGGTCAACGCGTTTTCCGTTAGCGGACTCGTCATAAGTTCGGCGGCGGATAAATCGGCGGCGAACTCCGGCAATTCCACCACGCCATCCTCCGGTGCTACCGCTACGACGGCGCAAGCAGATGAATTGCTCCTTGGTGCGATAGGCGCGGAAGCGCGTATCAGCCTCGACACCCTGACGCCGGGAAATGCCTTCACGACCTTGACGAACGCGTCAGCGGACGTGGGCAACTCTGGCAATTCCATCACCATTTATTCCACTTACCGCCTCGTCAGCACCAACGGCGCGTTCACCGCCAGCGGCACATTGAGCGGCGGCACGGCGCGCAACTGGGCGGCAGCCATCGTCACTTACAAGGCCATCAACTTGACCGCGCAGACCATCACCTTCACTTCACCCGGCAATCAGACTTACGGCGTCGCGCCCCTCATCCTCGGCGCGACTGCGTCGTCCGGCCTCGCGGTGAATTATACCGTCAGTGGCGGTGCCACGATTTCCGGCTCCACGCTCACCATCACGAACGCCGGCTCCGTCACCATCGTCGCCACGCAACCCGGCGACAGCACCTACGCGGCGGCCACACCCGTGACGAATACCTTCACCGTCGCTCCCGTTGCGCTCACCGTCAGCGGCGTGACTGCGAACAATAAAAATTACAACGGCAACCCCACCGCGACCATCAACACCAACACTGCTACGCTCAACGGCGTGCTCGGCGGCGAAACCGTCGCCCTCGGTGGCAATCCCACCGGCACATTCGCCGACAAAAATACCGGCACGAACAAAACTGTCACGATCACCGGCCTTACGTTGACCGGCGCGCAAGCGAGCCACTACTCGCTCACGCAACCCACCGCCGTCGCCGACATTCTCGCCGCCACCTTGACCGTCACCGCCACCGGCACAAACCGCGCCTACGACGGCACAACCGCCGCGACCGTTACCTTCGCCGACAACCGCGCGCCGGGCGACGTGCTGACCGTGAGTGGTTCCGCCGAGTTCGACACCGCCGTCGTCGGCAACGGCAAAACCGTCACCGTCACCAACCTCGCCCTCGCGGGCGCAGGTGCGGGCAACTACGCGTTGACCAATACCACCATCACCACCACCGCGAATATCACCGCGAAAAGTTTGACTGTCACCGGCATCACCGCGAGCAATAAAATTTACGATCGCACCAACACTGCCACGCTCGACACGTCCGCCGCCGTGCTGGGCGCGGGCGTCATCGGCAGCGAGGTCGTGGTCCTGGACGCGTCTGCTGCGGTCGGCACGTTCACCAGTTCCAACGTCGCCAACGGCATCACAGTCACCGTCAACGGCCTCCTGCTCACGGGCGCGGACGCGGGCAATTATTCCGCCACCGCTACGACCACCGCAAACATCACCAAGCTCCCGCTCACGATTGTTTCCGGCCTCACGGCGAACAATAAAAATTACAACGGCAACCCCAACGCCACCGTCGCCACCAACGGCGTGACCTTCGACGCCGTGATTGCGCCCGACGCCGTCACGCTCCGCACCAACGGCTACACCGCCGCGTTCGCCAACAAACACACCGGCGCGGCCAAGCCCGTCACGATGGCCGGACTCACGTTGAGCGGCGTCAGCTCCAACAACTACAGTCTCCTCATGCCGACGAATCTCGTCGCCGATATTTTGGCGACGAACGTCACCGTCACCGCGCGCGGGAACACGAAATTTTACGACGCCACCGTCACCGCCACGAACACGCCGAACCTCACCGCTGGCAGTTTGCAAACCGGCGATACCAACGCCTTCACCGAGACCTACGCCACCGCCGCCGCCGGCCTCACGAACAAAGTTTTGATTCCCGCAGGCGTGGTGAACGATGGCAACGGCGGTTCCAATTACAACGTCACATTCGCCAACTTCAACACCGGCACGATCACGCCGAAAGTTTTGTTCGCAACCGGCATCACCGCGACCAACAAAGTTTATGACCGCACCACCGCCGCCGTGATTGACACCACCGCCGCCGCGCTCACCGGCATCCTCCCGCCCGACGACGTGCTGCTGAACACCAACAGCGGCGTCGGCGCGTTCACCAATTCCAACGCGGCGAATAATATTTCCGTCATCATCAGCGGCCTCACGCTCGGCGGCGTGGACGCGGCGAATTATTCCGTCACCGCCTCGAACGCCACCGCGAACATCACCAAGCTTGCCCTTTCCATCGCGTCCGGCTTCACCGCGAACAACAAAATCTACAACGGCACGCTCGCCGCCACGATTGCCTCCAACACCGTCACGCTCACCGGCGTCATCGCGGGCGACACCATCACCGCGCGCACCAACGGCTACACCGCCGCGTTCGCCGACAAACTCGTCGGCACGAACAAGCCCGTCACCGTGACCGGCATCCAGCTCGGCGGTTCCACCGCAACGAATAATTACACGCTGCTCGCGCCCACGAATTTCTCCGCGAACATCACCGCCGCCACGCTGACCATCACCGCCAGCGCCGCGAATAAAATTTACGACGGCACAACCACCGCCGCCGTGACCCTGACCAATAACAAAGTTGCCAGCGACACCATCACGCAGACGTTCAGCACCGCCGCCTTCGCCGACAAAAACACCGGCACGAACAAAACCATCACCGTCGCCGACCTCACCGTGAGCGGCGCGGATTTGGACAATTATGTTTTGGCCAGCACCAACATCACCGCCACCGCTAACATCACGCGTCGCCCCGTCGCCCTCGCGGGAACAAAAATTTACGACGCCACCACGCTCGCCGATTCGTCCGAGTTGACCATCACCAACAACGTGGACGGCGTGGACCTCGCGCTCACCGGCAGCGGCGCGCTCGCGGCGAAAAATGTCGGCGCCCAAACCATCGCCGCCGCCTCGTCGCCCGCGCGCATTCAGACGCGCACCGGCACGGGCAACAACGCTGCTAACTTCGCCGTCACGCTCGGCTCCGCGCCCGTGAACGGCCACACGCTCGTCGCGTTCGTGAGCGTCAACACCAACACCACCACGCGCGGCCTCGCGAGCATCGCGCAGACCGGCGCGAGTTGGACGCGCGCCGCGCAATCCACCACCACCGGCGCGCTCGCGGAAATCTGGTTCACCACCAACCTCGCCAACGCTTCCACCAACCTCACCTTCAATTACGTTGCCACCAGCCGCGGCCAAGCGGTCGTCGTTGAATACAGCGGCCTCCTCACCGTCAACGCCGTGGATCAAATCGTCTCCGCGTCCGGCACGGGAACCGCCGTCGCCGCCGGCCCCGCCACGCCGACCACGCAAGCGAACGAACTCTGGCTCGCCGCCATCACTTACACCAACAGCGGTTACAATCTGGGCGGCGTCACCGGCGGATTCACCGTGGTCACCAACGTCGCGGGCGGCAGCGGCACAGCGGCGAACAACACCGACCTCTACGCGCTCGAACAATCCGTCAGCGCCACCAATCCCGCTTCCATCGGCGGAACCATCACGACCAACTCGCACTGGGCCGCGCTCATCGTCACGTTCAAAGCCGCGCAACTCGGCGCGCCGCTCGCGCTCACCGGCGCGGAAGCCACGAACTACACGCTCACCGGCGCGACCGGTTCCCTGCTCGTCACCGCTAAAAATCTCGCGCTCACCGGCCTCGCTGCGACTGCAAAAATTTACGACGGTTCCAGCGTCGCGCCGCTCACCGGCACGGCCGCGTTGCTCGCGGCGGAAATTCCCGGCAGCGGCAGTGACGTTGACGGCGCACCCTTCTCCGGCGACGCCCTCGCGCTCACCGGCACACCCGCCGGACAGTTCGCCGACGCCAACGCCGCGCTCGCCAAGCCCGTGACGGTCACCGGCAGCACGCTCACCGGCGCGCAAGCGGGCAACTACGTTTTGACCGCGCCGACGAATCTCGTCGCCGACCTCACGCCGCAAACGCCCGTCGTCGCCGTTGCCCCCGTCGCCACCGACCTCGCGCCCGGCCAAGCGTTAAGCGCGTCCACGTTAAGCGGCGGGTCGGTCACCAACGCCGCTGGTTCCAACGTTCCCGGCAGCTTCACTTTCACCGCGCCGACCAACACGCCGCCGCTCGGCACGAACCAGCAAGCCGTCACGTTCACGCCCGCTGATTCCACGAACTACGCCGCCGCCGCCACCACCGCCAGCGTCGCCGTCGTCAACAACGTCAGCAGCCAGACCATCACCTTCGCCGCACTCACCGGGAAAACTTACGGCGATGCCACATTTGGTTTGAGCGCGACCGCCTCGTCCAGTTTGCCGGTCACGTTCACCGTGCAGTCCGGCCCCGCCACGCTCACCGGCGGCACGAACGTCACCGTCACCGGCGCGGGCAGCGTCACCCTTCGCGCCTCGCAGGCGGGCAACATCAGCTACACCGCCGCGCCGGATGTAGACCGCAGCTTCATCGTCGCCGTCAAATCGCTCGCGCCCAGCGTGGCCGTGGACAACAAAATTTACGACGGCCTCACCGCCGCCAGCATTACCAACCGCGCCCTCACCGGCGTCATCAACGGCGACAACGTCGCGCTCACCAACGGCACGGCGAACTTCGCTGACAAAAATGTCGGCACAAACAAAACCGTCGTGACCACCAATCTCGTGCTGACTGGCACTGCCGCGGCCAATTACGTCCTCGCCGCCAGCAGTGTCACCAACGTCGCTGCAATCACCGTGCGCTCGTTGACCGCCACTGTCACCGGCGTGAACAAAATTTACGACGGCGACACCAACGCCACCGTGAACGTCGCCGACAACCGCATGACCAACGACGTGTTGACCTACACCTTCACCGCAAATTTCGCTGACAAAAACGTCGGCGTCGCCAAGCCCGTCGCCGTCGCCGACCTCGCGCTCACCGGCGCGGACGCGAGCAACTACGCGCTCACCAGCAACGTCGCCGCCGTCACCGCCGCCATCACCGCGCGCCCGCTCACCGTCGCCGCCGACGCCCAGACGCGCCGCTACGACGAGCCGAACCCCACGTTCACCGCGAGCTACACCGGCTTCGCAGGCGACGAAGGCATCGAAGTCATCAGCGGTTTCGTCATCGTCAGTTCCGCCGCCACCAACGGCAGCGACGCGGGCAACTACGCCATCGAAACAGACACCAGTTTCTTGTTCGCGGACAACTACGCTTTCGTGCCGAGCAACAGCGTGTTGACCATCACGCCCATCGCGCTCACCGGCAGCGTCACGACTTCGCTGAATCCCGCGCGCCCCGGTTCTAACGTCACCTTCACCGCCACGCTCGCGGGTTCCACCCTGCCGACGGGCAACGTGCAATTCTACGCCGACGGCGCGGTGCTGGGCGGGTTGCGTCCGTTGAGCAGCGGCGGCGCCGCGCTCACCACCGCCGCGCTCGCCCACGGCGCGCACACCATCAGCGCAGTGTTCGCGGGCAATGTGAACTTCTCCGCCACGAGCAACACGCTCGCGTCCGCGCAAATCATCAACCGCGCGCCCGTCGCCGTCGCCGACACGCTCGCCACGCACCGCAACTTCGCGTTCTCCCTCGCCAAGTCCATCCTCGCCGCGAACGACACCGACGCCGACGCCGACGCGCTCACCGTCACCGCCGTCAGCACCACGAGCGCGCACGGTGGCAGCGTGGCACTCGCAGGTGCGACTCTGACTTACACGCCGCCGACGGATTACGCGGGTGCGGACAGTTTCACTTACACGTTGAGCGACACCTTCGCCGCGACCGCCACTGGCACGGTGAACGTGACCGTTTATTCCGCCACCAACGGCCCCGAACGCGTCGTGAGCAACGCGGTGTTGCCCGATGGCAACCAGCATCTCGTATTTGCGGGCATCCCCGGCTTCACCTACGTCGTGCAAGCCACGACAAATCTCGCGCCCGCCGTCTGGGTGAATCTCTCGACGAACACCGCTAACGCCAGCGGCCAATTCACCTTCGACGACCTCACCGCCATGAACCGCGCAATGCGTTACTACCGCACCACGACGCAGTGAGCCCCGCGCCAATTCCGAAATAAAACTCGCCGCCGGAAATAAAATCCGGCGGCGTTTTTTTGTCAGCGGCAATTAGCAACCAAAACGCTCCGCACAGAGCTAGGCCAGTTTTTGAAATCTGGAGCAGCTTAGAAAAACTTCACCCGCTCTCCCTCACCCTGACCCTCTCCCGCTGTGAGAGGGAACAGCTTCGACGGCTTCGATGATTGGTAAGCGTGGAGTGCGAATCCCGGTAGTCGAACATTCGTAAAACGTCGTCGGCAGCTCCCTCTCCCAGCGGGAGAGGGCTGGGGTGAGGGAGAGCACTTACGACTTCCAGCCGAGCTTCATATTTTTAACGGCAGGTTCAACCGTTTCAGAACTCTAGCCAGTTTTTTGTTTTTCATCAGCGGCGATTAGCGCAGATTAGCGGTCACAAAAAATGAACGCTCGCACTCAATCCGCCGCGCTCTTCGCCGAGGCACTCAACTATATTCCCGGCGGCGTGAACTCACCCGTGCGCGCTTTTCGTGCAGTGGGCGGGCAACCGTTCTTCGTTCACCGCGCTGTTGGTTGCCGCGTGTGGGACGTGGACGGCAACGAACTGATTGACTACGTCGGCACTTGGGGGCCGGCGATTCTCGGCCACGCGCATCCAAAAATAATTTCCGCCATCAAAGCCGCCGCCGACCACGGCACGAGCTTCGGCATTCCCCATCCCGGCGAACTCACGATGGCGAAACTCATCTGCGCGCTCGTGCCGTCCGTGCAAAAAGTCCGCATGACTAACTCCGGCACAGAGGCGTGCATGAGTGCCATCCGGCTCGCGCGCGGCTTCACCAAGCGCGACAAAATCATCAAGTTCGATGGCTGCTACCACGGCCACGCCGACTCGTTGCTCGTCAAAGCGGGCAGCGGCGCGTTGACGTTCGGCTACCCCGACAGCGCGGGCGTCCCGGCGGATTTTGCCAAGCACACGCTCGTGCTGCCTTACAACGAAACCGAACCGCTCACGGCAGCGTTCGCGGCGAACAAAAATGAAATCGCGTGCATCATCGTCGAGCCAGTCGCGGGCAACGCGGGTTTGTTCGTGCCGAAACCGGGCTGGCTGGAATTTCTCCGCGAGATCACGGCAGCGAACGGCGCGCTCCTGATTTTTGATGAAGTGATGACGGGTTTCCGCCTCGCTCCCGGCGGCACGCAGGAAAAATTTGGCATCAAACCCGACCTGACGTGTCTCGGCAAAATTATCGGAGGCGGTTTGCCGGTAGGCGCATTCGGTGGGCGCGCCGACGTGATGGATTTGCTCGCGCCGCTCGGGCCGGTGTATCAAGCGGGGACATTGAGCGGCAATCCGCTGGCGCTGGCGGCGGGCGTGGCGGCGCTCACGGAGTTGACGGAAAGTCCAAAGTCCAAAGTCCAAAGTCCAAAGTCAGAAAATGCCTACGCGCGTTTGGAAAATCTCGGCGCGCAGCTCGAAGCGGGAATGCGCGACGCGGCGAAATCAGCGAACGTGCCGATGACGTTCAATCGCTGCGGCTCGATGTTCTGCGGCTATTTCACGAGCGCGCCGGTTCATAATCTCGCAGACGCGACGCTGGCCGACCGCGAGCGGTTCAAGAAATTTTTCCACGCGATGCTGGACGCGGGCGTGTATCTCGCGCCGTCGCAGTTCGAGGCGGGTTTCATTTCCACCGCGCACGGCGAGGCGGACATCGAACAGACCGTGCAAGCGGCGGCGAAAATTCTGAAGACGTTTTGACCGTAGCAAACTTCGCCAAAAGTCTCACGCAAAGCCGCAAAGCCGCGAAGAGAAATTTTCCTTTGCGGCTTTGCTACTTTGCGTGAGGCGTTTTATCTGAAAGCGCGGTTGTCCCTCACACATCAATCACCGGGCCGTCGTCATCATTGCCGGGCGGCTTGGGTTGCGGCGGGCGGGTGCGCTGGAATTGCACCCGCGCGTTGCCGCTGCCGGTCACGGTATTCAGCACCAGCGAGACGAAGCTGATGACGAGCGCGCCCCAGAACGCAGCTTTGAACGTGTGCACCTGAAACCCGCTCCACAAATTTCCCACGAAGTAGAGCAGCAGCGCGTTGATGACGAAGGTGAACAGGCCGAGCGTGAAAATCAGCAGCGGCAGCGAGAGCAGCAGCATGAGCGGGCGCACAAAGGCGTTGAGGAAACCCAGCAGCAGCGTGGCGATGAGCAGGTCGGTTTTGCTGTCGCAGACGATGCCGCTGATCTTTACGACCTTGATGACAACGAGCACCGCGATGGTGTTGACGAGCCAGCGTTGGAGAAATTGTTGGAGGATTTTCAATTGCGGTTTCATGCGACGGCAATGTGCAACAACGTGACCGGTGCGACAGAATTCAGCTTGGCCGTCCGCAGTTCGGCGGGGATCAAGCAGAATTGGCCCGAGCGGAGTTCGACAGAATGATGCGCGGTTTCGACGTTGAGCGTGCCTTGGACGACGGCGAGGATTTGCGGTTTGGGCAATTTGGGCAGCAAGTAATCGCTGTGTTTGAGAGTGAGTTCGGTGACTTTGAACAGCGGGTCGTTCACGAGCAGGCGCGTCTGGTAATTCGGCCCAGCGACGACGGCGGCTTGGCAGAGCGGCGGCTCGAAGTCTTTGAAATCAATCGAGGCCAGCGCAGGTTCGAGATGTAGGTCGCGCGGTTTGCCGTCGAGGCCGACACGGTTCCAATCGAAGACGCGATAGGTCGTGTCGGAGTTTTGCTGAATCTCAAAAATCAAATTGCCCGCGCCGATGGCATGGACGCGGCCGCTGGGCAGGAACAGGGCGTCGCCGGGCTTCACGTTCACGCGATGAAAGCATTGGCCAACTTCGCCGCTGGCGATGCGCCGCTCGAATTGTTCGCGCGTGACGCCGCGTTTCAAACCGGCGTAGACATCCGCCCACGGCGCGGTGCGCGCGAAATACCACATCTCCGTCTTGGGTTCGCCGCCGAGTTGCGCAGCGAGCTTGGCGGGTGGATGGACTTGCAGCGAGAGCTTGTCTTGCGCGTCGAGGATTTTGCAGAGGACGGGGAAGCGGTCGCCGGGGACGCGGGCAGCGCCGATGAGTTCGTCGTGGAAATTTTCCATGAACCAGTGCAAATCTTTGCCCGCGTGTTCGCCGTTGGTGATGACACTTACGTCGCCGTCACGGTCAGAAATTTCCCAAGACTCGCCGATAATTTGTTGCGGCGGGAGATTTTTTTGAAACACCGTTTCCAATTGGCGTCCGCCCCAGACGCGCTCTTTGAAAATGGGTTGGAAGAGGAGTGGATACAACATCGCGGCAGAACTTCAGGCTGGCTTGGTAGCGGATTTTTTGCGGCTGGGCTTGAGCAAACTGCCTTCGGACTTCTCGCTGAAATGGCCGTGCGCGCGGAACTTGGCGTAACGTTGCTTGAGCCGTTCGGCTACGGTGAGCGCGGAAAGTTCGGCGAGGTGTTTGAGCAAAACAGTTTTTAGATTTCCCGCTGTGGCGACGGTATCGTTGTGCGCGCCGCCGAGCGGTTCGGGGACGATTTCGTCCACAAGCTTGAGTTCGAGTAAATCTTTGGCGGTAATTTTCAACGCTTCGGCGGCTTGCGCGGCGGCTTTGCGATCTTTCCACAAAATTGCGGCGCAACCTTCGGGGCTGATGACGGAGTAGTAGGCGTTCTCCAAAATCAACACGCGATCCGCCACGCCGATGCCGAGCGCGCCGCCGCTGCCGCCTTCACCGATGACCACGGCAATGACCGGCACTTGCAGCAACATCATCTCGCGCAAATTTACCGCGATGGCTTCGCCGACGTGCCGCTCCTCGGAACCGATGCCGGGGAACGCGCCCGCCGTGTCAATAATCGTGATGACCGGCAAACCAAATTTGTCCGCGAGTCGCATCAGCCGCAGCGCTTTGCGGTAACCTTCGGGATACGCGGAGCCGAAGTTGCGGAGAATGTTTTCCTTCGTGTCGCGTCCCTTTTGCGTGCCGAGGACGACGACGCGTTGGCCGCCGATGCGGGCAAAGCCGCCGACAATCGCCCGGTCGTCGGCAAACATCCGGTCGCCGTGCAGTTCGGAAAAATCCGTGAACGTGTGCTTGAGGTAATCGAGCGTGAACGGACGTTTGGGATGGCGCGCCATCTGGACGCGTTGCCACGCGGTGAGATTCGAGAAGATCTGTTTGCGGGTCTCGAGGATTTTCTCCTCGATAGTTTTGATTTCCGCCTCGAAGTTCACGTCCATGGCGTGTTCTTCGGGATGGGATTTCAAATCCTCCAGTTTGTTTTCCAGTTCGACGATCGGCTTTTCAAACTCCAGAACGTGTTTCATCGGTGCGGAGTTTAATTCGTTTGGAAGCCTAGGCAATCGCGGAATTACGAGTGAGCCACTCCGGAATTAAAAATTAAAAAGGCAGAATTATAAAAGAAAACTTACGAACGCCGCGCCGTCGGTCGGCCTGGATTGACTTGCGACGGGCAATTTTCGCGTTACGACGGCTGAATTTCAGATTGCGACGGGCAAAATCTCGGCTGCGACGGCTTGAAATCCCATTGCGACGACCATTTTTTGGGCTGCGACGGCCTAAAATCGTGTTGCGACGGGCTTTTTTCACCCTGCGACGGGCTAAAATCACATTGCGACGGCCAAAAATTGCTCCAAAACCCGGTTTTCGGGCAAAAAGCCAAGTTTTAGCCAAAACCACGCAATTGAGCCAAGTTGCCGCCAGTTTTTCGGGCGCACGGGACGGATGGAATAGTTCGACGCGTTGCTGGCGGAGGGTGGCCGTCCTCGGCCACTGCGACGGGCGGATGGGGCAAGCCGCCGTCAGTTTTTCGTGAGCGGCCTGTTGGAATCGCGTGGCAAGCGATTTACGCAACCAATGAAAATCAAAACTGCCTGCATAAATATGCAAATCTGGAAAGGGAGCGAGCCAATCAAACCCCATTTGGTAAATGGGGCTGTGTTGTAGGCAATGTCTCGACAAGATGAAATAAGATACCAGTGAAAATAGAAACCACACATACCGACGAAGTAGAACATATCACGCAAAAACGGATGGCGACTGCGAAACAATGACGGCGCAAGAAAAACAAGTGATGCGCTGTAGAGAAAGATGTGCTGCCAATGTTTCCACATCAAAATAATCATCGGCAGTGGGAGAATGTAGGCGTCATAGATTACTATCCAGTGCAACGTGATTAGTATCAACGTCCGCCAAACTTTTGTTTTTTCTACGTTCTCATTCATCACGATGTCTGTCGTAAATATCGTGTTTTGCGGAATGCAATTAGCCAGCCAACCTTCACCCACACAACCGCTCATACCTTGCCGCGGTGTTCACGGGTTTGGAGTTGGGCGTGAGGTCAAGGACGGCTTGGGTGGGTTTCAGTTTCGCGAGCGCGGTGAAAAATTCCGCACTGGCGTTGCCCACTACGATGACGTCGCAGTCGAGCACGTCGTCCAGCCGCTCCACCATCAGCCGCGAGATGTGCGGGATGCGTTCTTCGATGAATTTCTTGTTCGCGCCCACGAGCCGCGCCACGGAGACGTGCTGGTCGTAAAGTTTCAGTTCAAAGCCTTTGCCGATGAGCGCCTCGATGACGGTGACGATGGGGGATTCGCGCAAGTCGTCGGTGCCGGACTTGAAGGCGAAGCCGAGCACGCCCACACGGCGCTGGCCGGTGGCGAGAATCCAATCCACGGCGTCGGCGATGCGTTGGGTGTTGCTGGCGGCGAGGGAATCGAGGAGCGGCACGGTCACGTCGCGCGCGCGTGCGGCGCGGGTCATGGCGCGCAAATCCTTGGGCAGGCACGAGCCGCCGTAGGCGAAGCCGGGTTTGAGATACGCGGGGGAGAGGTTGAGTTTCTTGTCTTCGCAAAAAATGCGCATGACTTCGTGGGCATCCACGCCGAGGGATTTGCCAACGGCGCCAATCTCGTTGGCGAAGGTGATTTTGAGCGCGTGGAAAATGTTGTCCACGTATTTGACCATCTCGGCGGTTTCGATTTTGGTCTTGATGATGACGGCGGGCAACTCGGCGTAGAGCGCAGCGACAGCGGAGGCGTCGGCGTCGTTGAGCGCGCCGATGACGGTCTTGGGCGGGTGATAAAAATCTTCGACGGCGGTGGACTCGCGCATGAACTCGGGGTTGATGGCGATGCCGAAACCTTCGCCAGCCTTTTTGCCGGACGTGCGTTCGAGCGCGGGAATCACGGTGTCGCGGATGGAGCCGGGCAACATGGTGGAACGCACGACGACGAGGTGACGCGTGGTTTTGGTCTTCAACACCGCGCCGATATTTTCAGCAACGCGTTCGACGTATTTCAAATCCAGTTCGCCCGTGCTGCGCGACGGTGTGCCGACGCAAATCATGGAAATGTCCGTGGCGGCGAGTGCCGCAACGTGGTCGGTAGTGGCGGAGACGAGTCCGGCCTTCACGCCGTCAGCGATAAGTTCTGGCAGGCCTTCCTCGATGATGGGCGACTTGCCGGAGTTGATGAGGGCGACTTTGTTGGCGTCGGTGTCCACGCCGATGACGCGATGGCCGCCGCGCGCGAAGCAACCAGTGATGACCGCGCCGACGTAACCGAGGCCGAAGATGGAGATGTTCATTTGCGTTTCTTTCCCAGCGCGACGGCTTGCTGACAGTGCGCTTCAAAAATGGCGTTCACCGCGTCCCAGCCGAATTTTTCCTGCACCAGCGCGCGGCCGTTCGCGCCGATGTGACGGGCAAAGGTCGGTTGCGCGAATAGTTCGCCGATGCACTTGGCGAAGTCAGCAGGCGTGTCGGCGAGCAGGATGTTCTCGCCGTGCGTCACGGGCAAGCCTTCCGCACCGATGCGCGTGGACACGACAGGAATGCCCGTGGCCATACCTTCAAAAATCTTGATGCGCGTGCCGCCGCCGACGCGCAACGGCACGACCATCGCCGCCGCAGCGGACAGAAATGGGCGCACGTCTTCGACTGTGCCGGTGACGCGCACACCGGGGATGCGCTTCTCTAGCTCTTTGATTTTCGCAGGCGGGTTGCGCCCGACGATGGTGCAGGTGGCGTGCGGAAATTTTTCCCGCACGGCCGCCCAAACTTCTTTGATAAAAAAATCCACGCCGTCAATGTTCGGCATCCAGTCCATCGAACCGAGAAAGACGAGTGAGTGTTCCTGTCGCGGCCAAGTGCTCGCGGCGAAGTAATCGCAGTCTACGCCGGTCGGCACGGCACCGAGGACGTTGGGCAGTTTGAATTCCCTTTTGAAAATCGCGCAGTCTTCGTCGGACACGCCCACGACGCCGTCGAACCGCAGACACGCGAGCCGCTCGAAGCGTTTCATGCGCGACCATTGGCTGCGGAGGTAAAGTTTTTTGACGCCGCTCGCGTTGTCGTGCAACCGCTGCCAGATGAGCGACTCGACGTTGTGCTGGAACAGCAACGCGGGCGTTTTGAGTGTGCGCCCCGGCCAGAGGAGATTCACGGCGGGCGTAAGAAAATCGCAGATGATGAGATCGAACGAACCTTTGGTGTCGAGGTCGGCGATGGTCGCGGCCATTTTCGCCGAGCGATATTTGTGCAACGAGAACGGCAGTTTGGACGCAATGAAGTTGAACGCGAGTTGCGCGAAAAATTTCAACGAACCCTTGCGCGCCTCGGCCTGCGGAATCCACGCGGCGAGTTGGCAATATTCGCTCGCCGACTTGCGGACGGCCTCAGAAATGTCCGGCGGACACAGCGCGAGATACGTCACGTCGTGGCGGCGCTTGAGCGCGCGCAGCATATTGTAGGTGCGGATTTTCCCGCCGGTGTCAAGCGGGTGCAGCGGGCCGGTCTTGAGCCAGAGAATCTTCAAGCGACGGGAAAAATTGGGTTGTGCGGCGCGACGGACATTCCGCAGACTGTAGGCAGAATTCCAATTTGCGGAAAACACTTTTCGCCGTCTGCCCGGGAGAATTTTTATGAACCGATTGCTTTTGCTGGCGCTGCTCGCGGCGGCGTTGCTCGTGCGGGTGTATCGCCTGACGGAACCGCCGTTAGATTTCCACCAGATGCGCCAATACATCGGCGCAACCGT
The DNA here is from genome assembly GCA_046050965.1 of Verrucomicrobiota bacterium. Taxonomy (GTDB): domain Bacteria; phylum Verrucomicrobiota; class Verrucomicrobiia; order Limisphaerales; family JAFMIX01; genus JAFMIX01. The sequence goes on from JBJOPC010000047.1 coordinate 16,071, forward strand.
GGCGCGGGATTTTTATTTCACTGGCAACGACGCCATCGCCGCTGACCGCCGCGACCTCGCACACTTCACCAAGGAACACACCGAACTGCTCGAACCGCAGGTGTTGCCCACGCTGGCGACGTGGGGTTACCGGCTCGCGGGCGGCGAACGGCTGTGGATTCCGCGTTTGATTTCGACGTTGAGTTGGCTGCTCGGCGGAATTTTTCTGTGGCGAATTACGTCGCGCGCAGTCGGGCCAGCAGCGGCGTTGTGCGCGCTGACATTTTTTCTGTTCATGCCGTATGCGATCATGGCGAGCCGCACGTTCCAGCCGGATGCGCTGGCGTGGATGCTCATGCTGTGGGCAGTGTGGCGGCTGTTCCGCCACGCGGAAGAACCGACGAACGGCAACTTGATTTTCGCCGTCGCCGTCACGCTCGCGGGCATGGTGGTGCGACCGATGTGCATCTTGTTTGTGTTCCCGGTTTTCTTTTTTCTGCAATGGGAGCGGCGAGGTTTCTGGCGCGGCGCGTTTCACTGGCAGACGTGGGTGATGGCGCTAGTGCCGTTGCTGCCGCCGGCGGCGTTTTATCTCTACGGACTTTCGCGCGGCGAATTCATCCGCGACCACAGTTCGTTCACGTTCATGCCGAAACTGTTTCGTGAATCGTATTACTGGCTGGGCTGGGCAGACAAAATCGGACGCACGGTCGGTTGGCTGCCCGCGCTCGCGGGGTTGGCGTCCGCGTTGTGGCTGGCGCGTGGAAAATTTCGCACCCTGCTGCTCGGCTTGTGGGCAGGCTACCTTTGCTACGGCCTTATTTTTAATTATCACATTCATACGCATGATTATTACTCGATGCCGCTGATTCCTATCGTAGCGTTGTCACTCGCGCCGCTGGCGGAAATTATTTTCACGCGACTCGCGCGGCTCTGGTCGCAACGGCGCGGCGCACTCGTGGGCGCAACGGCACTCGTGCTGGTCGGCGCGCTGGCGTTGTCGGTCGTGGGTAAAAAAGTTTTGCACGGCCACGTTTCTGCCGCGCAAAAAGACCTGCTCAAAGAATCCGGCTCGCTCGTGGGCTTTAACAAAAAAATCCTGCTCTACCTCGGTCGCGACGATAAATTTTTCCACAACCAAATCAAAGACTTCATCGAAATCGGCGCGGCGGTCGGCCACAGTCGCCGCAACATTCTGCTCTCGGAAGATTACGGCAAGGCGCTGATTTACCACGGCGAACTGTTCGGCGTGTGCTGGCCGCCGTTCTCGATGAGCGCGAACATCAAGCGCACCGGCGCGCGGATTTACGGCCCGGATATTTTGGAGACTCCCGAAGATTTTGAGCGGCTCAAGCAACGGGCGAACGCGGAATTTCTCATCGTCACGGAGTTGATTGAACTGGAACGCCAGCCTGCGCTGGCCGCACACGTCGCGGCGCACTACCGGGAATTCAAACGCAGCGAACGCTACGTCATCTACCAACTGACGCGGTAAAGTCGTGCGCGTGACTACTTCTTCTTGTAGTCGCCGCGGCTGAAATATTTTTCCAGCCAGAGGTAGCAGCAGATGAAGAAGTAGCGGCTGCCCATTTCCTTGAGCTTCAGTTTCGCCACGCCGAAACGACGGTTGCGCCAGGTGATCGGCGTCGTTGTCCAGGTGAAACCGCGCACGATGGCCTTGAGCGGCAACTCGACCGTGAGATTGAAGTGCGGCGCGATTAGCGGCTCGCAACCTTGGATGACCGTGCGGCGATACGCCTTGAACGCGTTCGTCGTATCGTTCAACGCCACGCCGAAACCAACGCGGATAAAAAAATTCGCCAGCCGGTTCACGAACAATTTGAACTTCGGATAGTCAATCGTGCCTCCGCCCTTCACGAACCGGCTGCCGAACACGCAGTCCCAGCCTTCGTTCAGCAGCTTCCAGTAGCGCACCGCGTCGCGCGCGTCGTCCGATTCGTCGGCCATCATGATGACCACGGCGTCGCCGGAGCAGTTGCGCAGGCCGAACGTGATGGCGCGGCCAAAGCCGTGTTCGCCGGTGTTCTGGAGCGGCCGCAACGTGGGAATTTTCTGTTTCAACTGCTGCAACACTTCCCACGTCTTGTCCTTGCTGCCGTCGTCCACGACCACGATTTCGTGCGGGACATTGTTCAAGGAAAACTCCAAGTGCAGATGCTCCAGCGTGGCGGGCAATGACTCCTCCTCGTCACGCGCGGGAATCACCACGGAGAACAGCTTCAAATCATTTTGGCGTTGAGGGTCGCTCATTTCAATTGAGGTAGGGCGCGTCACTCCGTGTGCGCCGTCGTGTGTCTGCAAGCGGCGGGCAGAGGACTGCCCGCCCTACCCGTCGTTGTCGTTGTGTTCATCATCGCGGCGCGGACAATTCCAGCCACTTCGGATTCTTCTCGGCGTGGACGGCGATTTCTTCGAGGATGCTCTGCATGGGTGTTTGAGGCTGCCAGTTCCATTGTTTCTTCGCCAGCGCGGAATCCAGAACCATCCACGGAATGTCGAACGGACGCGGCGCAGCCTCGCTCGCGACGGTGTGCTGGCCGAAACGCGCCGCGCACCAATCGCTCAACTGCGCCAGAGACATGGCCGACTTCGCGCCGCCGGAAATGTTTTGCACGCGCGCTTTGCCTTTGCCGTTGCTCGCCATCTGGCGTTCCAGCAGCGGCAGCAAATCGCGCGGATGTAGGCAGTCGCGCACCTGACTGCCCTTGCCGTCGAAGCCGATGTATTTCAGCGGACGCTGCCGCAGCCACGAGTTCAGCCAGTATGCAAAAATGCCTTGGTCGGCGCGGCCAAACTGACCTTCGCCCGCCAGCACGCCGCAACGGTTGATCCAGACTGGAAATGAAAACGTCTCGCCGTATTCCAGCGCGAGCGCCTCGGAGGCCAGCTTTGTCGCGCCGTAAAGCGAGACAGGCGGCGCGACGGAAAAACTTTCGCTCAAACCAGCCGCGCTCAAACCAGACACGGATTTTTTCAGCACTGGACGGAAGGCTTTCTTCACCGCCTCGACTTTCAGCGCGGCGAGCGGCGGGATGGAATAGACGCGGCTCGTGCTCAACAAAATAAAACCCGCGCGGTGCGACTTGCAGAATTCCAGCACGTTGATCGTGCCGCCGAGATTGTGGTCCACGAGTTCGCGGCTGCTGGTCTTGCCGTCCACGCCGGCGAGCACGCTGGGATTCGCGGCGGCGTCGATCACCCAGTCCACGGCGGGCAGCTTTTCGAGGGCGCGGGCGAAACGGATGTCGCCGCGAAACACTTTCACGCCGAGCTGGGTGAGCGGCGCGCGGTTCGTCTCGCTGCCGGGGCGGATGAAATTATCAATGCCGACAATCTGCCAGCGGGGATGCGTCTCGCGCAGCGCGCGCGCCAGCGTGCTGCCCACGAATCCGCAGATGCCGGTGATGAGGATTTTCATTTTAAAATTTTACGGCACAGTCAGCGTAAAATTGATTGCAGTCCACTCAATTCAGAATGATGAATCAGGTGAACGCCAAGAGAGGCGGCGAGCTGTTTAGCTGATTTAGTAAAACCGGCGTTGCTGACTACGATTGCAGCGCTAGCACCAATAAATTTCATTCCTGAAAAAGCTTCCTGAACAGCTTTGTTGCCGACAGGCTGCAAATACAATTTGCACTGAAGAATGACAGATCTTCCACTCTTTTCAGCCACAACATCTATACCTTGGTCGCCCGTTTTCTTTGTTGTAGTCGTTTTCCATCCTTCTTTACTCAAAATGTCTGCGCAAAGCCTCTCGAACTCAAACGGGTCTTTTGGAAGCTCGGTAATTTTATTCGTGGTTAGCGCGTATTGACGAATAACATCCAGAACAATTTTCTTTGCAAGCTTATGCTCAATTACAGATTTTGCCCTTATGTTCTGAGGAACAACATTGTTGATAAAGTAATCCACCTCTTCATTCCAAGCTCGAACATTACTTTTACCATAATCATCTTTTGTCATTAGTGCGCGACGTTTAAAATAAAGCGTCTTCGCATGTCTTTCAACATAGCCTTTGAATAGTTTTGGCTTCGTCCTTTTCGCCTTTGCAGCTGCAACTTGACGCTTCTTGGTTTCAGTTAATTTCTCTCTGGCTTCGTCCTTTAATCTTGCGATTTCGGCCTCCTGATCAATTTTTCGTTTGGCTTCTCTGATGAGCGTTCTTTGTGCATGACGTTCATAACGAGAGAAAGATTGTTTAGGTTTATTCTGAATGATTTGTGATTTTGTAACTGTTGAAGATTCAGATGGCTGACTTTCTGTCGCTTTGCTCAAGACGGTCTGTGCCGCACAATGAGGACAAATAACTAAACGGGTTTCATTTTCGCTGAAGCCACTGGCATCAAATTCAATTCCACCGTCGCACTTATGACAACGGCAAGTAACATAACGTGGCGACTTGCTCATGCTTATCCTTGTTAATGTCTGGAAAGGTAAAAACTTATTTTCTCTTTTGCCACGCCTCGACGATTTCCTTGATGGTCTGTTCGAGGCTCTTGGTCAAATCCCACTTCGGATAGTGCGCGCGCATTTTCCGCAGGTCGCTGTAGTAGCAGATGTGGTCGCCCACGCGGTTCTGTTCGACGTAGGTGTATTTCATCGGCTGGCCGGAAAATTTCTCCGCGAGCGTGAAGGCTTCGAGCACGGAACAGGAATTGTCCTTGCCGCCGCCGAGGTTGTAGACCTCGCCACAGCGCGGCGCGGACGCGAATTCAAACATGAACCGCGCGACGTCGAGCGAATGGATGTTGTCGCGCACCTGCTTGCCTTTGTAGCCGAAAAGTTTGTATTCGCGGCCTTCGAGGTTGCACTTCACGAGGTAGCTCAGGAAGCCGTGCAGTTCCACGCCGGTGTGGTTCGGGCCGGTGAGGCAGCCGCCGCGCAACGCGCACGTGGGCATCTGAAAGTAGCGGCCGTATTCCTGCGCGAGGATGTCGCTGGCGACCTTGGACGCGCCGAAGAGCGAGTGCGTGGACTGGTCAATGGTGAACGTCTCCGGGATGCCGTGCGCGTAGGCCGGGTCGGCGTAATCCCAACGCGTCGGCAATTCCTTGAGCGGAATCTTGTTCGGCGCGTCGCCATAGACCTTGTTCGTGGACATGTGGATGAACGGCGAGTCCTTGCAGGACTGGCGCGCGGCTTCGAGCATGTTCAATGTGCCGACGGCGTTGGTGTCGAAGTCGTCGAAGGGAATCGCGGCAGCGCGGTCGTGCGAAGGTTGCGCGGCGGTGTGGACGATGACGTCGGGCTTCACGGTCTTCAGCAGCGTCAGCACGCCCGCGCGGTCGCGGATGTCGAGTTCGTGGTGCGAGAAATCTTTGAGCGTGGTGGCGAGGCGTTGCTGATTCCAGCGCGTGTCGCCTTGCGGCCCGAAGAACACGGCGCGCTGGTTGTTGTCCACGCCATGCACGGCGAAACCTTGCGCGGCGAAGAACACACAAACTTCCGAGCCGATGAGACCCGACGAACCAGTGACGAGGATTTTTTTGCCCATGAGTGCGGGGAATTAAGCGGATTTCCCGCGCCGACTCAATGATTTATCCGCCGCCGAAGTTTAGTGCTTGAGGAAATTGAGCGGTGCGCCGCCGGGCATTTCGTGGGCGCAGGGCTGGTTGATGGGCGCGTCGGGCTGGCGCGTGTTGGGTGTGACGACGCTGTTCGCGAGCATCCACGCTTCGACTTCTTCGCCGCTGATGTCGGGGAGCATATGGCCGTTGATCTCGACGCACGGGCTCATCATCTGGCCGCTCTTCTCGATCATTTCTTGGCGTTGGACGGGGTCGTTGATGATGTCGCGGTCTTCAAACGGGAGTTCGTATTTTTTCATGACGGCGCGGACGCCCATGCTCCAGCCGCAGGAAGGTTTCAGGTAAGCGATGATTTTTGGATTGCTCATAAATTTGGGCATCATGCTGCCACAATGGAGAAGCTTGGCAACGGAGATTTAGGAAGCGTCACGAGCATTTCACTTGTCAGCGGAAAAGGTGGGTTCTAACTTTTGCACGTCCGACCAGCAGTGTTGTAATGATTCACGCCCTCCAACTCTCGCGGTTCCCCGGCTGCCTCGCGCAGCGCACTTCCCGTTTTCCCGTTCGCCCGGTTTTATTTTTAATTGAATGAAAAACTACATCCTCGACACCAACGTCCTGCTGCACGACCCCGATTCGCTGCTCAATTTTCAGGACAATGCCGTGCTCATCCCCATCGAAGTCATCGAGGAGATTGACACCTTCAAGCGCGAGTCCAGCGAACTCGGCCAGAACGCGCGCCAGGTTTCGCGGATGCTCGACGGCTTTCGCGGCACGGGGCGCTTGAGCGAAGGCGTGAAACTTCCGAACGGCGGCACGTTGAAAATTGTTTTCCACAAGAGCGGCGACGCCAACGGCCATACCTTTTTCAAAGCCCACACGGTGGACAACCTCATCCTCGCGCACGCCGCCATCGTGCAAAAAGCGCACCCGAAAATCCCCGCCATCGTCGTCTCCAAAGACATCAACCTCCGCGTGAAAGCCGACGCCGTCGGCCTCGCCGCCGAGGATTACGAGACCGACCGCGTCCACATCCGCGATCTCAACACCGGCACGGCGGAACTCGTTTTGAGTCCCGATAAAATCGCCAGTTTCCGCGCCAATGACGGCATGGATTTGCCCGCCGACAAAAAGCTCGGCATCAACGAATACGTTTCGCTGGTGGACGAGACAAATCTCAAACGCACGGTGCTGGCCAAAGTGGATTTCACCGGCACGAAGCTCGTTCCCATTCTCGACTGCCGCGAAGGCGTGTGGGGCATCAAGCCGCGCAACCGCGAGCAGCACTTCGCGCTCGACGCCTTGCTCGACGACCGCGTGAAGCTCGTCTCGCTCATGGGCAAAGCCGGCACGGGCAAAACTTTGATTGCGATGGCCGCCGGCTTGAAACGCACGGTGCTGGACCGCGAATTCCGCCGGCTCGTCGTGGCGCGCCCAACGATTTCCATGGGCAAGGAACTCGGCTTTCTCCCCGGCTCGCTCGAAGAAAAACTCGCGCCGTGGATGCAACCCATTCACGACGCGCTCGAAATGTTGAGCGACCTCAACATGGGGCACGACCATCGCCGCGCCGCCGACCTCATGCGCAGCGGCAGCATCGTGGTCGAGGCCTTGAGCTACATTCGCGGTCGCAGTATCGCCGGGCAGTTCATGATTATTGACGAAGCGCAAAACCTCACGCCGCTCGAAGCCAAGACCATCGTCACGCGCGTCGGTAACGGCACGAAAATTATCTTCACCGGCGACCCGTATCAGATTGATAATCCCTACGTGGACAGCTCGTCGAACGGCTTCAACTACATCGTGAGCAAATTCCGAGGCAAGGCTCTCGCCGCGCACGTCGAGTTGCAAAAAGGCGAACGCTCCGAACTGGCGGAACTCGCGGCGAATATTTTGTGACGCCACCATGCGCGTCCTGCTTTTCGCCCAACTCAAAGACGCCGCAGGCGGCGCGGAGCTGACCATGCGCGTTGACGGGGACATTTCAGCGGACGAACTCTGGGCGCAACTGCTCGCCGCCGTGCCCGCGCTCGCACCGCACCGCCGCGCCACGCGCCTCGCGCGCAACGGCGAATACGTCACGCCGTCAACCCGGTTCACGGACGCTGATGAAGTGGCGTTGATTCCGCCCGTCTCCGGCGGCTAAAGCATCGTAGCCGCCGACGTAGTCGGCGCAAACCGACCGACCGCAAGTGCCGCAAGCCATCGAGTAGACTTTGAAAACCGATACCCCAAACCAGAAAGAAAGCCGTAACCAAATGCGCCGACTCACGTCGGCGGCTACGATAATTTTGAAACCGCGCTTACCATTTCCGCCCTAACCGATGCACATCGAGATTCACCTCACTCGCGAACGCATCGAACCAGCACGCTCGGCGTCGCTGGCGAACGATACCGGCGCGGTCGCCGAATTTTCCGGCGTCGTGCGCGGCGAAGAAAACAGCCAGCCCATCCGCGCGCTGGAATACGAAGTTTATTCCCCGATGGCCGAGCGCGTGATGCGCGAAATCCTCACTGACCTCGCGCAGAAACTTCCCTGCCAATCCGCGACCGTCACGCATCGCGTCGGCGTGATTCCTGTCGGCGAAGTTGCCATTCACCTTCGCGTGACTGCGCGACATCGCGCCGAGGCGTTCGCGCTGCTCACTGGCTTCATGAACCGCCTCAAGCAAGACGTGCCGATTTGGAAAGTCCGTGCGCTGGTTTAGCACTGCTGGGCAGCGCGCGGCGACCGACGGCAGTTGCGGTTATTGCAAAACCGTCCAGAGCGCGTGGATCACGCCGGGCAACCAGAAGAAAAAGCAAAGCACGAGGTTGATAAGGGTGGTCTTCACGTTGTTGGTCTTAAGGTAGACCGCCAGCGGCGGGATGAAGATGGCGAGCACGATGAGCAAAGGTTTGTTCATAGGCGCGAGCGTAGCGCGGCTAACGGAGATGGCAATGGCGAAGATGCTTCCGCGCGTGCGGGAAATTCCCGTTGTAAAAATCCTCACGACTGCTACAAACACGGCGTCTGCATTCAGACGATTCTTAACCCAGCCACACTATGAAAAAGTTTTTTGCCATTCAGCAACGCGTCGTCCTCGTTGTGCTACTGTCAACTTTCAGTTTTCAACTTTCAACCTTCGCCCAAGGCACGCGTTCACTTACCAAGGCCGCTTGAACGCAAGCGGCTCGAACTACACCGGCAGCGCGGAGTTCCAAGCCACGCTGTGGGATGCCGCCAGCGGTGGCAACGCCGTGGCCACGAACTCGCCCGCGAGCATCATTGTGGGCGTGACCAACGGGCTGTTCATCCTGCCGCTGGATTTCGCCACCAACTTCCCCGGCGCGGCGCGCTGGTTGCAACTGGACGTGCGCACCGCCATCGGGCCGTTCACCACGCTCACGCCGCGCCAGCCGCTCCTGCCCGTGCCCTACGCCATCACGGCGGGCAATCTCGCGGGCAATTTACCGGCGACACAGTTGACCGGCACGCTGCCTTTGGGACAACTGCCGGGCGCAGTGCTGACCAATGGCGCGGGCGGCGTGATTTTGAACGGCTCATTCACCGGCGACGGCGGGAACGTGACGAACGTGAACGCGGAGACGTTGAACGGAATCCCGTCCGGAAAATTCTGGCAACTCGACGGCAACAATGTGGGTGCAAGCCAATTCCTCGGCAGCACGAACAACCAGCCGCTGGAACTGCGCGCCAACAACCAGACCGGCCTGCGCCTGATCAACACCGGGAGCAACGGGGTGAACGTCGTCGGCGGCTGGAGCGGCAACAACATTGCGGCGGGCGTTATCGGGGCGGTGATCGCCGGCGGCGGCGCAGGGGATTATAATGGGTCTGCCTATACCAACAGCATTGGGGCGGGGGCAAACTTTGCCAGCATCGGTGGCGGCTAT
>JBJOPC010000048.1:0-14252 GCA_046050965.1 Verrucomicrobiota bacterium
CTGGTGGAACAGCATCGCCCGCGCGATGGCGTGACGTTTCATTCAAAAGTGGCCTTTGGAAACGGAGCCCACTTTTTTATTCATTTGAATTGGACTCGCAAGGCAAGCGGCAGTTGAATTTGACATGACTCCGATTGAACAAGCGCAGCAAGAATGGGACGCGAACACAACGGCGTATCCCAAAATTCATCATGTTCGTCCTATCGTCAGAAATAATCCGATAACTTTTCCTGAAGACTTCCGGCAGTTTGACAAAGCCATCGCGCTTCTAAACTGGAACTCCGATTGCATTGAGATTACAAAACTTGAAACGCTTCAACCAAGACAGGGTGGCCCAAGCCGCCTCATTGGTCTTTTGAAACGGATTGCTGACAAATACCAATTAATGATTTGGGGTCATGCAAGGCCGTATGAACCTGACCCGCCATTTCCGGTTGGTGGCATAATCACAAAAGATCAGCTCGACAACTTTTACAGAAGACATGGGTTTGTGCTCCGCGAGATTGATTCTTATGCCAGCGAGATAAAATATGTCCCGAACCAATTTTCTTCCTCGTCGAAAGCATGAAATCGTCTCGCGGCACAACACAAATAATTGCTAACCTCATTGTGTTTGGCATGCTTTATTGGGGCATTTTCGGTCACTATGGAATAACTGGCGTTGGGATTGCCTTACTAATTCTATTCGGACTTGTTGCGCTATTGTTCCTGACTGCAAGAGTGGTCGGTCCAATTCGTAAGAAAATACAAGAGAGCAAGGCTGCCAAAGAACTCTGTCCGCACGGCGTGGTTGGCGGCAAAATCCGATTGAAAAATGTGCTTGGTGGCGGAAGCCAACTAAAATGCGCTCAATGCAATCAGGACGAAATCGCGTCGCAAAGAAGAGAACAAGCTGAACAGCTTCGCATAGAAGCCACCGAAAAAATAAGGTTGGCAGCCGAAACACTGCGGACAGATGAGTATGCTCGGCTAACAGAACTCCGAACGCATAAGATTGAATATTTACTTCGGTTGACGCCTGGCGAGTTTGAGGAAATTGTTGGGAATATGTATCGCAAGTTCGGCTATTCAGTCGAACGAACTCCGATGACAAATGACTTCGGCAGGGATTTGATTCTCAAAAAGGACGGTAAGAAAACTTTTGTGGAATGCAAGCGGTATGACAGGGACACGCCTATTGGCCGTCGGGCGCTGCAACTGTTCTACGGCGTGATTGTGAATATGAAGGCAGACTCCGGCATTTTTGTCACAACAAGCAGGTTCGCACAAACGGCGGTAAACTTTGCGGGTGAAACTGGCATCAAACTAATTGACGGATATGAACTGGCTTCTCTGATGGCTCAAGCATTTCCCGGCGATGGCAGCGCAGACGAATATCGGGCGATGTGCCGAGAATGTTGCGATGTGGTGTTTTTTAACCTTCGCGACTCAATCACAGAAATGAGTTGCAAGAACTCACACATGGTTAAAAACGATTCACCAGATTCGTTGGTGATTAAACTGATTGCCGAAGCTCCAGTTTGTGAAAAATGTGGTGCAAAAATGCGGAAGGTGAGCGGTCGTTTTGGAAAGTTTTGGGGATGCAGTAGCTATCCGAAATGCCGAAACAAAAAGCGGTTTTCTCGCTAGTGTTAGCAAAGCCAACGTGGTCTTTTGCAACGGCCACGTCGAATCGCCGCCACTGAAATTTCTATTTGAAGACACAAGCGACGCGGCCTTGGCGCGCTGGAACCGCGACCATCTGCCGCACCGCGAAAAATTATCGCCTTGAACTAACTGCGTTACAGCCCCAGCTTTTTGAACCGGTTGTTCACTTCCTTGAAGTGGAAATCCAGCGAGCAGAGCGCTTCGAGTTCGCCTTTCTTGAAAAGCTTTTTCACTTCGGGATCAAGTTTGAGTTGCTCCACGAAGTCCGCGTCGTCGCGACCGGCATGTTTCACTTCCCACGTTTTCATCGCGGCGTCCTGGCAAATTTTGTAGGCGGCCTCGCGCGTGAGACCTTTTTTGATGAGCGCGAGCAAGATGGTCTGCGAATTCCACATCCCCAAACTCAAGCCGAGATTTTTTTTCATGTTCGCGGGATAGACGACGATGCCGTCCATCAGCCGCGTGAGCAGTCCGAACATGTAATCCAGCAGCGTGCACGAATCGGGGAAAATAATCCGCTCGACGCTCGAATGGGAAATGTCCCGCTCGTGCCACAGCGCCACGTTTTCCAGCGATGCCATCGCGTTGCCGCGCAGCACGCGCGCGAGGCCGGTGAGGCGTTCCCAAGTGATCGGGTTGCGCTTGTGCGGCATGGCGCTGGAACCTTTTTGTCCTTTGGTGAACGGCTCTTCGGCTTCGAGAACTTCGGTGCGTTGCAGGTGGCGGAACTCAACCGCCCAACGCTCAATGCTCGCGCCGACAAGCGCCATCGCGAGTTGGAACTCCGCGTGAATGTCGCGCTGCACGACTTGCGTGGCGATGGGCGCGGGGCGGACACCAAGTTTTTTGCAGACGAACGCCTCGACGCGCGGCGACAAGTGTGCGCTCGTGCCGACGGCGCCGGAAAGTTTGCCGACGGCCACGGAGTAGCGCGCAGATTCCAAACGGCGCAGTGCGCGACCGAATTCGTCGTGCATCAACGCCATCTTCAAACCAAACGTGGTCGGCTCGCCGTGGATGCCGTGGCTGCGGCCCATGCACGGCGTGAACTTGTGCTCCTGCGCGCGGCGGGCGATGACGGGCAAAAGTTTTTTCACGTCGGCGATCAAGATGTCCGCGCTCTGCATCATCTGCACGGCGTAGCAGGTGTCGCCTACGTCGCTGCTCGTGAGGCCGAAATGAAACCAGCGGCTCGCGTCGTCGTTGATGGCTTCGGCCACGGCGGTGGTGAAACCGATGACATCGTGGTTCAAAATTTTTTCCAACTCGCGTTGCCGCGCAACGAGGCCGGGCAGATCGGCGAACCACTTATCGCAACCGGCCTTGAGCTTCTTGAAATCTTTGGCGGGCGCGACGCCTTCTTTCACCAACGCTTCGCTCGCGAGCAGTTCAATCTGCAACCAAAGGTTGAGTTTGTTTTCGTCCGTCCAAATGGCGCGCATTTCCGGGCGCGAGTAGCGAGTAATCATGTGGGGAAAATTAAAGGCAAAGGGCAAAGGGCAAAAGGCAAAAACCCCGGAGCGCGGTGGTAGGGCGTTGCTGCCGCAACGCCTTCCATGTGCCAACCGCTGGCGTCGCGGCAACGACGCCCTACCCGCGCGCCGTCAGCGGCGTTGCAAAATAATGTTCGCCACGGTAATCAAGCCGCCGCCGAGGAGCAGGCGCACGGTGAGTTGTTCGTTGCCGTAATTGATGTCCGCCCACGCGGAAAACAGCGCGGGCAGAAACAGCGACAGCACGCTGGCGATGACCGGCTCAACGCAGTAAATCAGCCCGGCTTCGGTCGCCGTCACGGCGCGCTGCCAGCGGTTCATCAGCAAGTAACCGCCGAGCGTGGAGACGAGGACGAGCGCGGCCATGAAGCCGACGGCGGCGGGTGCGGCGTAGGCGCGCACACACGCGGCGACGCTCGGCGCGGTAGCAAGCAGCAGCGGCACGGTGAAAATCGCCATCGCAAAAAACAGCACGAGCGAAAAAATCAGCGGACGGTTCGCCGCGTAGCGCGGGTGTTCGAGCGCGAGGATTTGGCCGGTGAACAACAGCGAAGCGACGAGGGTTTCGAGTTCGCCGCGCCCGACTTTGAGCGAGTGCAAATTTATCCCGGCCAGCACCGCGACGCCCAGCACGACGAGCGCGACGCTGACAAAAACTTTTCCCGACGGCCAACTCCGACCGGAGAGCGCAACCCAGAGCGGGATGAAAATGCAGTAGCCTTGCGTGAGAAAGGCCGACGTGGACGCGGTCGTGTAGGCGAGGCCGTCCATCTGAAATAAAATCCCACTAGCGCCGAAGACGGCGAGCACGAGGCCGTGTTCGAGTTCACGGCGAGAAATGGTTTTCAACTCGCGCCACACAAACGGCAACAACAGCAAGCCCGCAAAACTGAAACGCACAACGACGCCGAGCGAGGTGAAGAACCAACTACTCACGTCTGGCAAAAGTTTTTGCTGCGTGAGCGCGAGGGCTTTCATCACGGGGAAGCTCAACGCCCAACACGCGGTGGCGACGATGAGCATCTGGAGCGCGCGGCGGCGCGAGGAATTTTCCGGCGCGGTCACGGGAGTTTTTCGGGCGCGGCAAGGTTCGCGCGCCAAGCGTCGCGACGTTTGTCCAGCACGTCGAGTTGGAGGAGCGCGTCTTTGACGGCGGCGAGTTCGGGGTCGGGGACGCCGGAAGCTTTCGGCGGTTTGCCGGCGGTGAAATGACCAAAGGCTTCGTGTTTGACGGTGGAATTTTCCGTGGAGCCAAGGCGTTTCAAATAAGTGTCGAGCACCGTGCGGTATTGCGAGATGAGGCCGGCGAGGTCTTTGGGCGCGCGGAGTTTCACGGCGTCGAACAATTTTATTTTTTCGCGGAACATAGCTTCCTGTTGCGGAAATTCCCAACTGCGGATGATGGTTTGCAGCGCGGCGTCGGTGTGCAGCGCGGGTTCGTTGGAGCTGACTTGGATTTCGAGCGAGCAGCGCAGCAACACGTCGAGCTTATTGAGCGTCTCGGTGGGCGACCACGTTTGCGTGGGCGTCCGGCTGCTGACGTAAGCGGATTGGAGCGCCCACCATTTTTCCAAATCCACGATGCGATGAAAGTGCGCCTTGAACGCGCGCACCAAACCGACGCGCCAATCGGGGTCGGCGGCCATTTCGTTCAGCGCGGCGGCGAGCGCAGGGCCGCCGCCTTTGAGCGCGAGGAGTTCGTGGAGCAACAGCAGCTCGCTGCCTTGAAAACGCTGGGCAGCGACGCCTTCCATTTCTTCCGGCCACTGGCCGAGTTGCGCGAGCGGCAAGGGTTTTTGTCCGGCGAGTTTTTCGCGGGCGAGCGTGACGGCGTCTTTGAAACGGTGCGTCGAATTTTCGCCGAAAGAATTTTTCTCGGCGGCGCTGGACTCGGAGTTGAGCACGAGTTCAATCTCGGTATCAGCGAGGAGCAGTTGCGGCAAACCATCGGCGATCCACGCGGGAAATTGGCCGGGCGCGGCGCGGCCGGTGCGCGTGGCCATTTCGGCGAGCAACGTCTGCGTAATGGCGCGCACGAGGCGCTCGGGCTCGATCAGGTCGGGCAATTCGATGCGAAACATCCAGCCGTCGGCAAACGGCGCGGACGTGACCGTGATGTCGTCGTTCGCCGTCTGCGGCGGGTGAAGCGCGAGGTGAATTTTGCCGTGCCACTGGTCGGGGCTGGCCAGTTGGCTGAGCAACGCGGACTTGATGCGCTCGCAGGAAATGGCGAGGAGATTGGCGTCCAAACGGACGAGCGTGTGGTTGGTCAACGGCGGGTTGAAGCGACGCAGCGCGCCGGGTTCCATGGGATAAATCACAAACTGCCCGGAGCGGCTGAACGTGGCGTTGCCGGGGCTGCGCGAAGAATTTTGCGCGAACGCGAGCGGCGCGAGCAGCAGCAGCGCGAGCAAGGTGAAGAAAAATTGTCCACGGAAATTTTCCAATTTTGTTTTGCAGGGCGAACCGTTCTCCCTCACCCCGGCCCACTCCCGCGGGGTGAGGGAGCCAGGCAGGACACAGCGAGAAAACCCGTCGTCCGCATAAAACCCCAGCGCGCCGCCAACTACTCCCTCTCCCAGCGGGAGAGGGCTGGGGTGAGGGAGAGTGCGGCTTAATTTTAAGCGACTGGAAAACTCTTGAACGCGCGCGGTCATTTCTTTTTGGCGGCGGGCGCGGGTTTGGTTTCGGTTTTCGTTTCCACTTTCGTTTCGGACTTAACGGCGGATTTGGTTTCGCTGACGGTGGAATCTTTTTTGGCGGCGGACTTGTAGCCTTCGCTGCGGGAGTCGGTGATGTAGAAACCGCTGCCCTTGAAGATGAGTCCCGCGCCCGTGCCGAGCAGACGTTTGACGCGACCCTTGCCCCAAGTTTTTTTACGGCACAACTCTTTGGGACAAGTCGTGAGCGTGGCGTCCTTCATGGACTGAAATTTCTCAAATGATTTTCCGCACTTGGCGCAGGCGTAGTCGTAGGTCGGCATGGCGGGAATAATCGCGCAGAACGCGCAGAGGTCAAGTGGGTGGAATCACTCTGCCACGATGAAGCGCGCGAATTCCGCGTGGTGATGCGGCGGAATGCGCGCGATGAACTTCGCCACCTTCGTCAGATATTTTTTCTCCACGACCTGCCCGACCTTGTGCAGGCGCGCGATGAGCGCGGGTTCTGCATGCGGAATTTTCAGCGTGAGCAACTCGCGTTCGGGGCGAATCTGCGTGCTGATCTCCGCGAGCAACGCCTCGATGCCTGCGCCGGTCTTGGCGGAAATGGCGACGGCGTGGGGAAATTTTTCATGAAACCGCTGCCACACGGCGTCCGTTTCGAGGCGGTCTACTTTGTTGAAAACCATCAGCGTCGTTTTGTCCTCGGCGCCAATTTCTTTGAGCACGGTGTTGACGGCTTCGATTTGTTCCTCGGCCTGCGGCGAGCTGATGTCCACGACGTGCACCAGCAAATCCGCTTGCACCACTTCTTCGAGCGTGGCCTTGAACGCCTCGACGAGTCCGTGCGGCAGCTTGCGAATGAAACCCACGGTGTCGGAGATCAACACGTTTTGGTTCGTAGGCAACCGCAGCCGCCGCGTGGTCGGGTCGAGCGTGGCGAACAAAACATTTTTCGCCAACACCTCGGAGCCGGTGAGTTGGTTCAGCAATGTGGACTTGCCGACGTTCGTATAACCGACGATGGACGCGAGCGGCCATTGGTTGCGCTGGCGGCCTTCGCGTTGCGTCTCGCGCTGGCGGCGCACGGTGTCGAGTTCTTCGCGGATCTTGTCAATGCGCTCGGAGATTTTGCGGCGATCGGCTTCAAGTTGGGATTCGCCCTCACCGCCGATGGAACCAGTGGAGCCGCGCTGCCGCGACAAGTGCGACCAAAATTTTGTGAGGCGCGGCAGCAAGTAGCGCAACTGCGCGAGTTCAATCTGGAACTTGCCTTCGCGCGTGCGCGCGCGCTGCGCAAAAATGTCGAGGATGAGCGCGGTGCGGTCTTGGATTTTGGCGTTGAAAATCTTTTCGAGATTGCGCGTCTGCGCGGGCGAAAGTTCTTCGTCGAAAATAATGGTGTCCACTTTTTCCGCGCGGCAACGCTCGGCGAGTTCGACAGCTTTGCCCTTGCCGATGTAGGTCGCGGCGATGGGCGACTCAAGTTTCTGCGTGGCCTCGCCGAGGATGATTCCGCCCGCCGTGGCCGCGAGTTCGGCGAGTTCTTCCAGCGATTCGCGCGTGGCGGCAGCGTTGCCCGATTTCAATTCCACGCCGACGAGGAACACGCGTTCAGTGCGGCGGTCGCGATTATCAATGAGAGATTTCAAGGCAGCGAAAAATCAATTCAACCCGGCGGCCATTGCAGTTGCCGCCCGCCCAAGATGTGGCAGTGCAAATGTGGAACCGTCTCGCCGCCGTCCGCGCCATTGTTGATAACGAGGCGAAAACCGGTTTTGTCCAAGCCGAGTTTCGCCGCGACTTCGGCGGCTTTGAGCAGCAGATGGCCGAGCACTTGTTGGTCGGCTGCTGTCGCTTCGGCAATGCGCGGAATGGGTTGCTTCGGCACGATGACGATGTGCGTGGGGGCTTGCGGCGAGATGTCGCGGAACGCCAGCACGAGGTCATCCTCGAACACAATCTGCGCGGGGATTTCGCGGGCGACGATTTTCTCGAACAAGGTTTTGCTCATGCGCCTCGTAGTTTCAATGTTTGAAGACCAACACCGCTTGCTCCGCCAATTTCAAGACCGCGCCTGGCATCAATCCCAGCCAGAACATCCCGATGAGGCACACGCCCAACGCAAACTGCATCGGCTTGGAGATGGCGATTGGTTCTGTAGTTTTAGTTTCGCCGCCAAAATAAATCGCCCGCACCACACCAAAATAATAGTAGAGCGAAATCACCACACCCACCAACGCCGTGAACGCCAAACAATAAAATCCGGGATTCGTCGCGCCGCGTTCGATGACCGCTTTGAGCAGTAGGAATTTTCCGAAGAAACCTGCGAGCGGAGGAATGCCCGCGAGCGAAACCATCGCGAGCGCCAGCGTGAGCGCCAGCAGCGGTGAGCGTTGGTGCAAGCCCGCCAAGCCGCCGATGTCTTCGCTGTCCAGATGCCGCGTGACGAGCGCGATGACCGCAAACGCCGCGAGCGTCGTGAATAGATAGCCGCTTAAATAATACAGCACCGCTGCCTGCCCTGCCCCGCTTATCGCCGCGACGCCGAGCAGCAGGTAGCCCGCGTGCGCGATGCTCGAATAGCCAAGCAGCCGCTTCAAATTACGCTGCGGCAAGGCGCAGAGGTTGCCGTAGAGAATCGTAATGGCGGAAACGATGATGAGCAGTTTTTCAAAATGCACCGTCACGTCGGGAATTGCGCTGAACAAAAACCGCAGCAGCAAAACGAAGCCCGCCGCCTTCGAGCCGACCGACAAGAATGCCGTCGTGGGCGTGGGCGCGCCTTGATAAACGTCGGGCGTCCACATCTGGAACGGGAACGCGGCAATCTTGAATCCAAGCCCCACCAGAATAAACAACACGCCAAACAGGAAAACCTTGTTCGCCGCGAAATTGCCCGCGACCTGCGACAGTTCGTTGAAGTTGAATTTGCCCGTCGTGCCCCACACCAGCGCGATGCCATACACCATGAACGCCGACGACAGCGCGCCGAGGATGAGATACTTCACGCCCGCCTCCAGCGACGCCACCTTGCCGCGTGTGAAACTCACCAGCACATAGAACGTCACCGTGATGAGTTCGATGGCGACGAAGAGCATCGTGAAGTCATTGGCCGATGCAGCGAACAACATCCCCGCTAGCGCGAAGATGATGAGCGAAAAATATTCTGAAACCCCCGCCGCGATGCGGTCGGAGAATTCCACCGCGAGAATCAAAACCAGAATTGCCGCGAGCAGAAAAAACCGCTTGAAGAAAATCGCCAGCGCGTCCTGCACAAACATCCCACCCGCCGTCGTGCCAGTGAGCGCGCAACTGCAATGGCTCGTGAACGTGCCGATCAGTAACACGCCCAACACCGCCGCCGCGATGTAGCCGAGCGCGCGCTTGCGTTCCGCCGGTAGCCACAAGTCCGCCATCAACACGGCCAGGCCGAGCGCGACGACCGCGAGTTCCAATGACATCAAGGAAAGGTTCATTTCTATTTTGTAGCAGCCGACGTGAGTCGGCTCTGATTTTCCACGAGCGGAGTTTGAGCGGACTCACGTCCGCTGCTACCAGTCGTCGCCATGTTCACAACTTGCTCCGTCACCGGCGTTATTTTTTCCGTCAACAATTTTGGAAAGAAGCCGAACACCAGCAGGCTCGCCAACAAAATGGCGAATGGCAGCTTGCGCCATGGATTCGCGTCGGAGACGTTTGACCATTTCTCGGGCATCGAGCCGTGCAAGGCCGCCCGCACCGCCCGCAGCATGTAAACCGCGCCAATGATCAACGCGCCCCAGACGGCCAGCACGGTCACCGTGCGCAACGCCGGCACTTGCCACGCGCCAAAGAACACCGTGACTTCGCCGACGAAATTCAGGAAGCCCGGCAACCCGCAGCCCGCCATTGCGGCCATCACGAACGCCACGCCGATGAAGCGCAGTTTCTTCGCCAGCCCGCCGAGTTCGCTCATTTCGAGCGTGCCGGTCTGATTGTAGATGTAGCCGCTCAAGCCGAACGTCAGCGCCGCGAGGAAGCCGTGCGCAATCATGATGACCACCGCGCCGGTCACGCCGATGAGGTTCAGGCTCGCGATGCCAAGGAAGATCATGCCCATGTGCGCCACGCTGGAATTACCGATGAGCAGGTTCAGATTCTTCTGACGCATCGCCACCCAGCCGACGTAAAGCACATTGCCGAGCGCAAGCCACGCGAGAATTTGCATCCAGCTTTGCGCCGCCTGCGGCATGAACGGCAACGCGACGCGGATCAAGCCGTAAAGCCCGAACTTCTTCAACACGCCTGCGTGCAACATCGCCGTCGCGCTCGGCGCAGAACCGTAACCAAGCGCCGCCCACGAATGAAACGGCCAGAGTGATACGAGAATGCCGAAGCCAAACAGCAGCAGCGGGAAGATAAACTTCTGCGCGCTCGCCACCATTGCGTGTTCGGCGAAATACTTCGTGAGCGTCGGAATGTCGAACGTGCGAATGTCCGCCGGGACTTGCAGATAAAGCGCGATGAGGCCGATGAGCGCCAGCAGCGCGCCGATGTTCAGATACAACGTGATTTGGAACGTGGCGTAGTTCTTCCGTTCGCCGCGACCCCACACGCCGATCATGATGAACGTCGGCACGAGTGCGAGTTCGTGGAAAAAGTAGAAGAAAAACAGGTCGAGCGACATAAACGCGCCGAGGATGCCGCCCGTCATCACGAGCAGCAGGATGTAAAACTCCTTCTCGCGCGACTTGATCTCGAACGAGCAACACGCCGCCGCGAACGCGACAATCGCGCCCATCAACACCAGCCCGACGTTCAAGCCGTCCACGCCCAGCTTGCACACGATGCCGAGCGATTCCGCGCCGAGGCCAGGAATGGTGCTGACGAACTTGTAGCCATTCGCGTCCGGCGTCGCGCCGTTGAACTGCCAGAACATCAGAATGCCGAGCAGCATCGTGACGAACGTCACGCTCACCGCCACGGCGCGCATGATGACGGCAAAGTTGCGCGGCACAAACACCAGCGCGATTGCGGCGAGCAGCGGCAGAGCAAAGATTAAGGTCAACGTCGTCATCGAAATTATTTTCCAAGCACGAACCACAGCACCACGGCCACGCCGAGCACGAACAGGAACGCGTAAGTCTGGAGATTGCCGGTCTGAACGAGGCGCAGCGCGCGGCCAGTCAAATCCGCTCCGCCGCGCACGAGGCCGATGCAAAAGCCTTCCACGATCCAGCGATCAATCCAGTCCGCGACGGCGGCGATGGAATCATGCGCGCGGATGACCGTGGCTTCGTAAAGCTCGTCGAAGTAAAAGCGGTTCGCCATCGCACGGGACAAACCACCGAGCTTGGCGGGCAACGGATCGCTCTTGGCGTTCGCGTAAAGTTTCCACGCGGCGAACAAACCGACCGCGAACGCCGCCAGTCCGCTGCAAGCCGCGACCGGCGCATGCTGGAATGGAAAAATTAATTGCGCCAACACGCCGTGCGGTTGTTCGCCTTCCGCTTGCAGCGCGCCCGCAAACAAACCTTCGATGCCGATGACGCCCGCGACGACGCTCATCACCGCGAGCAGCCGCAGCGGCCAAATCATCACGCCCGGCGATTCGTGCGCGTGGTCAACGTCGTGCGATTTGGCGTCGCCGAAGAACGTCACGAACACCAGACGGAACATATAAAACGTGGTCAAGCCCGCGACGCCCACGGCCAAAACAAACAACGGCAAGCTGTGATGTTGCGCGGTGGCGAGGATGGCGTCCTTGGAGAAAAATCCGCTCAACGGCCACACGCCCGCCAACGCCAATGTGCCAACCATGAACGTCCAGAATGTTACGGGCATTTTCTTTCGGAGCGCGCCCATCTCCCAGATGTCCTGCTCGTGGTGCATCGCGTGAATCACCGAGCCAGCGCCGAGGAACAGCAGCGCCTTGAAGAATGCGTGCGTGGTCAGGTGGAACATCGCGGCGGTCGGGCTGCCGAGACCGACGGCCATGACCATGTAGCCGAGTTGAGAGAGCGTTGAGTAGGCGAGAATGCGTTTGATGTCATTTTGCTGGACGGCGATGAGCGCGGCGAGCAACGCGGTGAATCCACCGATCCACGCGATGACCGTCAACGCATCCGGCGTGAAGATAAAGAACACGCGGCACAGCATGTAAACGCCGGCGGCCACCATCGTCGCGGCGTGGATGAGCGCGCTGACGGGCGTCGGGCCTTCCATCGCGTCCGGCAACCAGACGTGCAGCGGGAATTGCGCGGACTTGCCCATCGCGCCGCAGAAGATCAGGAGGCTGGCGAGGGTCAAGCCGGCGGCGGCTGGATTATCCTGCACGTGCTTCTGAATTACATCGAAGTTCAACGAGCCGGAGAACATGGCCCAGAGTGACAGAATCCCCAACATGAAGCCGAAATCACCAATCCGGTTTGTCAGAAAAGCTTTCTTCGCCGCGTCTGCGGCACTTGCCTTCTCGAACCAAAATCCAATCAGCAGATAGCTCGACACGCCGACCAGTTCCCAGAAGATGAACATCTGGACGAAATTGTTCGAGAGCACGACGCCGAGCATCGAGAACGTGAACAGGCTTAGACAGGCGAAGAACCGCGAGAAGCCCGGGTCGCCCTTCATGTAACCCAGCGAGTAGATGTGAATCGCGCTGCCCACGCCGGTCACAATGAGCAACATCATCAGGCTCAGAGGATCGAGCTTCAGTCCGAAATCCACTTGCAATCCGCCAAGGTCAAGCCAGTTGAGTGTGAATTCCTGCGGTGAAAATCGAAATGCACGAAAGCAAAGCAGCGTCGATAAAAACCCAATCACAATTGCGCCAACCGACAACGTGGCGCTGACCTTCTCGTTTTTCAGCGTGAACAGGGTGATGCTGCCCGCCGCCAGCAGCGGCAGGAACAAAATCACCCAGGGTAGAATCTCGTATTTCATCCGTCAGAGTTTCATCGAGGTCAAATCTTCAACGTGCGCCGATTGACGCTTGCGATAGAGCGCCACGATGAGCGCGAGGCCGACCGCCACTTCCGCCGCCGCCACGGTGATGATGAAGAACACCATCACCTGGCCGTTGAGGTTGTCATTAAACCGCGAAAAGGAGACGAGCGCGAGGTTCGCCGAGTTGAGCATCAGTTCCAGCGACATATACATCACAAGCAGATTGCGGCGCGTGATGACGCCCAGCAGGCCGAGCGCAAACAAAAGCGCGCTGACGATCAAGTAATGTTCAAGGCCGACGTGCGTCATTTAAGATCCTTTTTGCTAAGGAGAATCAAGCCGACCATCGCCACGAGGAGCAGGATGGAAACGATCTCAAACGGCAACAGGTAATTCGTGAAGAGCATCTTGCCGAGCGTGGCGGTGTCGCCGACGGCGGTGGGGTTGGTCAATTTCTCTCCGGGGTGCGTTGCCAACAACGAGCGCACGAAGATGACAACAATTGCGCCCACGGAAGCCAATCCCGCAACGAGGCCTAGCTTTTTGACTTTACGGCGTTCTTCTTCTTTCAGATCAAGCAACATGATGACAAACAGGAACAGCACCATGACCGCGCCCGCGTAAACCAAGACCTGCACAGCCGCGAGGAAGAACGCGTTCAGCAAGACGAACAATCCCGCCATCGAGATGATCGTGAGCACGAGAAACATCGCGCTCGTGACCGGGTTACGGCTGAACGGATTCGCGACGACCAGCGCGCCGAAAATCAGCGTCAGCGCCGCCAAGACGTAAAATAGAATATCGGTTGCCATTGCAGTCTTAGACCTTCACCGGGAAATTTTCCTGCGCCTTTGCCTCTTCGGCTTTGTGCTTCCATTTCTGGACACCGGCGTGCGTGCCGCCGAGGGCAAGCAGTTTTTCTTTGTTGTAAATCATTTCCGCGCGGCTCGTGCCGGTGAGCGAATAATCTTTCTGCAGGAAGATCGCTTCCTCGGGGCAGACTTCCTGGCAGAAGCCGCAGAAGATGCACCGAAGCATATTGATCTCAAATTCCTTTGGCATCTTTTCCGCGTTCGGACGATCCGCGAGCTGACCCGCCGGGCCGGGTGGCGTGATCTTGATGGCTTTCGGCGGACAGACGAATTCGCAAAGCTGGCAGCTCACGCATTTGGTGCTGCCTTCCTGGTCCTTCACGAGATACGGCGCGCCGCGATAACCTTCGGGCACGACCCATTTCTCTTCGGGATACTGCATCGTCACCTTCTTCTTGAAGAGGTGGCGCAGCGTGACCTTGAAGCCGCCGATGATGGCCGGCAGGTAAAGCCGCTCGAACAGATTCAGTGCTTTGCGTTTGACGATCATGTTATTTGCCGCTCTGCCACCAGAGCCAGATGGCGGTGATCAAAATGTTTGCGAGCGCGACGGGGATGAACCGCCGCCAGCCGAGGTCCATGAGTTGGTCGTAACGGAAGCGCGGCCACATCCAACGAATCCAGACGAACAACACGAGGAACAGGAAAACTTT
>JBJOPC010000049.1:0-2689 GCA_046050965.1 Verrucomicrobiota bacterium
CCCACACGATGAACGACAGAAATCCGATGCCCACGACTGAATAGACGAGCGATTTGTAGCCCCAGATTTGTTTGCGCGTGTTGCAGGTGATGACTTCCGCGACGATGCCCATCGCTGGCAAAATCAAAACGTAGACTTCCGGATGACCGAGGAACCAAAACAAATGCTGCCACAGCAACGGACTGCCGCCGCCGCTGATGTTCGCCAGCGCGCCGCCCACCGCCAAGCCCGTCGGCAAAAAGAAGCTCGTGTGCAGAACTTTGTCCGCGAGCTGCATCAACCCGGCGGCTTCGAGCGGCGGGAACGCCAGCAACAGCAAGAAACCAGTCACGAACTGCGCCCAGCAGAAGAACGGCATCCGCATATAAGTCATGCCCGGCGCACGCAATTGGATGATGGTTGCGATGAAATTCGCCGCGCCCAACAGCGACGACGTAATCAAAAACACCATGCCGATGAGCCAGAACGTTTGCCCGTCCGTGGGAATCGTTGCCGCCAGCGGAGAATACGAAGTCCAGCCCGCTTGCGCTGCGCCGCCCGGAATGAAAAAGCTCGTCAGCATGATGACGCCGCCGAGGAAATACACTTGGTAGCTCGCCATGTTCAAACGCGGGAACGCCATATCCACCGCGCCGATTTGCAGCGGCACGACGAAGTTGCCGAACGCGCCGAACACCAGCGGCACAATCGCCAAGAACACCATGATGGTTCCGTGCATCGCGCCGAAGGAATTGTAGAGGTCAGGCGAAATCACGCCTTTGGACGCCACGTCACCGAGGACTTTTTCCAGCAGCGGCCCGACGACCGGCACGGGTTGCCCCGGCTTGGCCATCTGCCAACGCATCATCATCATCAAACAGAAACCGAAAAACAGAAATGACAGGCCGGTGAGGGCGTATTGGAGGCCGATGATCTTGTGGTCGGTGGAGAAAACGTATTTCGCCAGAAAGCTCTGCTCGTGGTGGCCATGGCCGTCGTCGTGTCCGTGGGCCGAATCGCCGTGCTGATGTTTTGCTTGCATGATGTGCGAATGATTAAATCTTTTTTGCCGAGTCCAGAGGACAATTTCCCCGCCGACAAACGCCGAATTAAAACTTGGCGCGCGCGCAGAGTCAACGCGCGACTTCCGGCGGACGGTTTGTTTAAGCCAGTTTGATGGTCTCCATTACCAGCAGAAAGCTTGGAGTTCCGCCTTGAACATTGAATCTTCCCCGTCGTCCGCCCATCTTGCCGCGCATGAATCTCGAAGACCATCTCGGCGACACCCTCCGCAAAGCGCGCGCGATGACCGGCGTGTCCGCCGCCGCCGCTGCGCGCACAGCGGGAATTTCCGAAGCCGAACTCACCGCGCTCGAAGCGTCCGGGAAATTTTCCCAACGCCCCAACCTCGCCGCACTCGCGCCTACGCTCGGACTCCACGCCAAAAAACTCGAAGCCATCGCCGACGGCTGGACGCCCACCCCAAAAGATTTATCCGCGTGGCGCGAACTCCGCGTGCTCACCAGCGCGGACGGACGACTCTCGGTGAATTGTTTTCTCGTTTGGGACGAAGCCACCCGCGCCGCCGCGCTCTTCGACACCGGCTTCGACGCCCCGCAGATTCTTGCGCTCCTCGCCGCCGAGCAACTCACCTTACGCCATATTTTCATCACGCACTCACACTACGACCACATCCATGCGCTCGGTGATTTGCGCGCCGCGTTCCCGCAAGCGCGCGTCCACACCAGTTCGCCCCACGCGCCCGTCAGCCAGCGCAACAAGCCCGCCGAAATCACCCACCTCGGCGGCCTGCGCGTGACCTATCGCGAGACGCCCGGTCACGCGGAAGACGGCGTGACGTATCTCGTCGGTAATTGGCAGGACGACGCCCCGCACCTCGCGTTCGTCGGCGACGCCATCTTTGCCGGTTCCATGGGCAACGGAAACAATGCGTGGGAACTCGCGCGGCAAAAAGTGCGGGAACAAATCCTCTCGCTGCCCACGGAAACTTTGCTTTGCCCCGGCCACGGTCCACTCACCACCGTCGCCGAAGAACTCGCGCATAATCCGTTTTTCTGACGCTCGAATACGGCTTACTCGCCGTCCTCGTCTTTGATTCCCTGGATGCGCTTGAGCGGGCAGCCCGCGCGCAACCAGCCGTTGACGTAAGCGTCGAGATTACCATCCATCACGCCTTGCACGTCGCTGGTTTCCACGCCGGTGCGCAGGTCTTTCACCATGCGATACGGCTGGAAAACGTAGCTGCGAATCTGGTTGCCCCACGAGATGCTGCCTTTGTCGCCGTAAAAACGTTCCATCTCGCTTTTCGCCTGGTCAAGTTTCAGCGCGTAAAGTTTCGAGATCAACATCGCCAGCGCGGTAGCTTCGTTCTGCACCTGGCTGCGCTGGGCCTGTGACGCGGCGACTAGGCCGGTCGGGATGTGCGTGAGGCGCACGGCGGTTTCAACTTTGTTCACGTTCTGGCCGCCTTTGCCGCCGGAACGGAACGTGTCCACGCGAAATTCATTCGGCGGGATGACGATTTCGCCGTCGCTCTCCTCGATTTCCGCAATCGTGTCCACGCTCGCGAAACTCGTGTGGCGGCGCTTGTTGGAATCGAACGGCGAGATGCGCACGAGGCGGTGCACGCCGCGCTCGGCCTTGCAAAAACCGTAGGCGTTCTCGCCCTTGATGAGCATGGTGACGCTTT